>NZ_JAYJLK010000034.1:0-28948 GCF_051948795.1 Acinetobacter sp. Lyrl_1 | reverse complement strand
TAATGATTGTAAAATTATGTAATTAAAATGTGTCATATTATTAATGCATTGACCAATTAAAAAAATTTTGCGTCTCTCTTTAAATATGAAACTGGGTTGTTTTTATGAATTTAATAGAAACAGTTTTTGACTTTAAAGCGCTTTCAATGCAGCAGCAATCGTATTTTTTTGAAAAAATTTATCAATTCGATCAAAAAATCTTTCCAAATTCGAGTTTAGAAGAATTTAAAGCCTTTGTTTATGACCCCGATGCAATCGCAGTCACGGTTATTCAATATCATGATCGAGATCAAGTGGTTGGGCAAAATGTTATTCCTTTTATTTTGATTCATTATAATGAACAGCCTATGCATGTGGTCAATTCACGAGCGGGTTTTTTGTCTGAATATCAAAAACAAAATTTGACGATTCCAAGTGCAGTCAAAGCCATGTTGAATCGACGCTTAAAAAATCCATTTATTCCATTGTGGTTTGTGATTAGCATTAATCAACCGAAGATTTATTCTTTGTTTGCTTCGCGTTCTAAAAGTTTTTTCCCAAGAGTCGGGAAAACTATGCCTAAGGAATATCATGAAGTTTTGCAGCTTATGGCGGCACGGTATCCTGAAATTCAAAAGCGCGGTGAAGGCGTATATGTGCATGAAACTCATTCTCCAGCACGAAGTTTTGAGCAACTGATGCATTTGAGAATTCCGCAAGATGTACATTCCAATTTCTTTTTGCAGCACGCGCCTGATTATTTTGATGGTTGGGGCATTATGTGTATTTGTAAATTAGACGGGCTTTGTTGCATAAATATGTAAGCATCTGATTTAAATAAATTTAATTTTGGATCAAAAAATAATCAAAACCTTTAAAATCATATAGTTATGAAATCTTTGTGCAACAAAGCCAATTAGACGGTAAAACTTTATCTGAAACGGCACTCAATTTAGCACTAAACAGAAAAGTGGATTAGGTGCTTATCACATCGAAAAACTGTAATCCTCTGTACGTATCCTGTTGACTCTATACTGCAGTAGATGATGAATTTGGGCAGTGATGGGGTGTAACCATCATCTTCACCAAAGTTTTATTGAGTGAAATAATGATCTTGATGTTTGCAGTTGCGACAAAATAAGGACACATAATTTTCTGCGTCATAATCGACAGTCAGTTCATCCGATCCGCAGTGCATACAGCGTTTAAGTGAATAAAATTTAAGTCGTGCTTCAATTTTTCGCCAAGAACGCCACACAGGTTGAAAGAAAATCCTTTCGTCATAACCCAAAAAGCGGAAGAATAAAATTTCGCTCATATAGCTGAAAGGCAAATTAGGCGGGCGTGGCAGGGTAGAGGTCTCCCATTTTTCAGCCACTGACCGTTCTCGGTATTGCTGCACAGTCTTTTTCAGTAAATTGGTATTAATAAAGTTTTCATTACGCGGTTTGAGTGCTTTTTGTTGGTATAAAAATTCCAAAGCAGTTTGCACCAAGTAATAAATTTGCCCAACCGCCAAGACATCTAAAAGTCGGTAGCAAAAGCTCTGAAAACTATGGTTGCCCGCAATTTGTATTCCCCAAGTCCGACAATAAAATTGCATAAACTGCACAATCTCTTGATACAGCAATAAATACAGCGCATCTTTGACTTCATCTGCTGTTTTGAACGGTGTGCCCATACTCAGATTTTCATAAAACCAATAACGTAATTGTTGTGCAATGCTGAATAAGCTTGGTTCAGAATAACCATCTAAACGGACATTGATATAATATTGCTGCGCATTTTCGGCAAAATCTTTGGCAATTAATATTTGCTCTTTTAGCAAATGTTTGATCATGCCGTGCTGGAAAAAATAGTTGGGGGTAATATTTAAATACTTGATTTTTCCCCAATCTATAAATTCTTCATGTGGAATATGTTCCTGTGCATGCTGATCTAAAATACTCAATAAAAATAATTTATCTATAAAACGCAGCTGATTTAATTCGCGTTCAGGTGCATCCTGTTTTTTGAATTTTTGTTGTTCTTGCAAGCGGGTTTCCGCCATGATTTTTTTGCGTTGTTGGGTACAGCTTGCGCAATGACAGTTTTGTTGTTGGCTATTTTGAAAGATGCGATGTTCACAATGACTACATTGGTGAAAATTTAATTCCTGCTCATATTGTTCTGCTTCTACCCAATACATAGATGCCTGACACAAAGGGCATAATGTGCTTTCATCTAATTGTTTTTGCAGAATTTGTAGCATTGTGAAATAGAAGCTCAAGTAAATCGTGATATGTCATTATACATGGCTTGTGTACTGAAAGGTGGAAGCTTCTGTGCTTTTGATCATCATCAAAATTAGCCTGTGTTGGTCGTATCTGAAGTGAAGTTGCATATCAAAATATTAAATTTACGCGTAATAGCAATACAGGTATTGATTTAAACAGTCTGCTTTTATGTTACTTGTACAGGATTAATCCAGATAGGATTGAAAAGCTTGGGTTGAGCGCCCATATAAATCAGCATTGTTGAACAAGACTGAAATAGATTGTGCGCAGACAGATGTTGAAAGTTGTCGTATGATCATTGCAACTTTACAAAAACAAGCGCATCGCCACAAAGAATGAGGACAAGATGAATATTGCAGCAAATCCTATGGTTGAAGCCAGCCAAACTATCTATTTAAAAGACTATCAAAAACCTTCATTCTTGGTAGATGCTGTAGAGCTAGATATTCAAGTCTATGCAGATTACACCCAAGTGGGTGCAACATTGAAAATGCAGCGTCAGACTGCAGGCGATTTGGTGTTATTGGGCCGTGATTTAGAATTGAAATCTATTATTTTGAATGGCACGGAATTATCGGAAAGTGACTATCAATTAGATAGTGAGCAGCTTCGCATTGCAAATGCACCTGATCAAGTCACGTTAGAAACCATCGTGATCATTCATCCTGAAAGCAATACGCAACTTGAAGGCTTATATCAGGCAAGTTCTGATTTATTTGTTACCCAAAACGAGCCTGAAGGTTTCCGTAAAATTACCTTCTATCCTGACCGCCCAGACGTATTGTCGGTATTTACCACACGTGTTGAAGCCGATAAAAAATATCCTGTGTTATTGGCAAATGGCAACTTGTTAGAAACAGGTGAAGCAGGCGAAGGTCGTCATTATGCGATTTGGCAAGACCCGACCAAAAAGCCAAGCTATTTATTTGCTTGTGTGATTGGCGATTTGGCAGTCATGAAAGACCATTATGTGACATCTGAAGGGCGTAATGTTGCACTGGAAATTTATGCAGAAGAAAAAGACATTCCAAAATGCAAAATTGCTATGCAAGCGTTAAAACATTCGATGCGTTGGGATGAAGAACACTATGGTCTGCCGTATGATTTAGATAATTATATGATTGTGGCGACCAGTGCCTTCAATATGGGCGCAATGGAAAATAAAGGTCTGAATATTTTCAATACGTCATGTGTATTGGCCGATGAAGAATACACCACAGATGCCGCAATTATGCGCGTACAGTCCGTGATTGCGCATGAATATTTTCATAACTGGACAGGTAACCGTATTACTTGCCGCGATTGGTTCCAGTTGTGTTTAAAAGAAGGTTTAACGGTGTTCCGTGACCAATCTTTCTCTGAAGATTTACAGTCTGCCGCAGTACAGCGTATTGATGATGTGGCGGTGCTCAAAGCACATCAATTCCCCGAAGATTCTGGCCCGTTATCGCACCCGCCACGTCCAGATCATTTTGTAGAAATTAATAACTTCTATACCGCAACAGTCTATGAAAAAGGTGCGGAAATTAACCGCATGATGTCGACTTTACTCGGTAAAGAAAAATTCCGTAAAGGTAGTGATGAATATTTCCGTCGTCATGATGGACAAGCAGTCACGGTTGAAGATTGGGTCAATGCTTTAAGCGCAGGTTCAGGTGTCGATTTATCTAATTTCCTGACTTGGTACAATCAACCAGGCACACCAAAGCTTGAAGTGCAGGGCGAATACGATGCGGCTGCGCAGGTTTATCGTTTAAATTTAAAACAAAGTCTGAAAACCAATGCCAAATATCCAAACTTAAAAGCATTGCCTATTCCTGTTGCATTGGCATTGTTCAATGCAGAAACAGGCGAGCAATATATTTTGCAGTCTGAAGCTTTGGTTGAAAACTCAGTAAAAGATGGTGTGTATTTGTTTGATCAGGCACAAGCAAGTATTGAATTTAGCGGTATAACTGCGCATCCCGTTGTTTCTTTATTGCGTAATTTTTCTGCACCTGTGAATTTAGAATTTAACTATTCTAATGATGAATTGGCATTTTTAATGCAGCACGAAACCAATGGCTTTAACCAGTGGCAGGCGACTCAGACTCTATTGGAACGTATTTTATTGGAAGAACATGCAGCAGATACTTATTTGCAAGCCATGAAAAATACAGTACCTGCTTTAATTGAAAAAGATCCTTTGTTGGCATCACGTATTTTTGATGTACCTTCTGAAGGCTATTTGGGCAGCCGTATTGATCAAAATTATCAACCTGAAAAAATTCAGCAACAACGCAATGCGCTGTTAGATACATTGGCGCGCGAACTTGGTGCATTCTGCAAAGAAACCTATTTAAGCCTTGATCCAGACATGCAGCAAGATTTCTCTCAGGCAATGGGTGTACGTGCTTTAAAGAATATCATGTTGGCGTTAATGGCACGTCAGGGCGATGCCGAAGCGTTTGAGCTGGCAAAGCAGCAATACCAAACAACTCGAAATATGTCTGAGCGTTTAGGGGCATTGCGTGTCTTGGTGTGGAATGATGCACCGCAAGCCAAAGCTGCTTTGGAAGATTTTTATACACGTTTTAAAGATGAAGCTTTAGCACTTGATCAATGGTTTATGGTTCAAGCTTCACATCCAAAAGCGACAGCTGAAACCATTCAGGCTTTAACTGCACATCCTGATTATGATTTGGGTACACCTAACCGTATTCGTTCAGTCAGTGGTGGTTTAAATAGCAACCCTGTGAATACATGGAGTTTTGGTGTTCAGCATTTTATTGACTTAGCCAAGTATTTAGATGAGAAAAACCCAATTGTAGGTTCGCGTTTATTGCAGGTGTTGTCGCGTTGGTACACTTTGGCAGAGCCACAACGTAACCAAGTGCAAGCAGCGTTGCTAAATTTGCAGTCTGTGGTGAAATCTAAAAACGTGGTTGAAACCCTAAATAGTATGTTAGAGGTTTAAGTTAAAAAACTAAAAGCCATTTCATCAATTCGTTGAAATGGCTTTTTTGTGGCTGGAATACATTAAAAATAATCTAGCTTAGTCACAGCGAATTTGATATTCATTTTTATAGTTGGTGTAAGTTTCATTTAATTCAGCAAGTAATTTTTCTCGTTATATTGCCGATCTTCAGGTTTAGAATTTTTAAGTACAATTGGCATATATTCATGTTTGTAAATCTGCGTATATTCTTCACAAATAATATGTTTGCGCTCATCTGCAGAATAGTTATCTAAATCGCGAAGCAAGATTTCATTCATTTTGGTATTGATGAGATCGAGTTCATCAAACATGCTTGGGGCTTGATCTGACGGTTGGGATGGGGAACAGCCGAAAGTGATAAAGCTACATATCAGAACGTAAACCCACTGCTTCACATTGACCCCAATGATAAAAAATCAAATTTATATTATAGCCTTAAAAGCGTAAAATTTAAGTGAATAGTCAGTTTTATTGGCAGTGAAATCAATTGAATGACAGTGTGTCGATTTTGTGTATTTAGACAATATGGCTGACTTGGGAAATGCAGTTTTATGTGTTAGTTTTGATGAAAATGAATGTTTTTCTGCGCTGAATTTCTGCAGATGAGTATCTAAAAAATCACGAAAAATTGAGGCATGAAATGGCTAAACATTATGACTATTTGGTAATTGGGGCAGGAAGTGGTGGTATTGCTTCGGCCAATCGCGCGGCGCAATATGGTAAAAAATGTGCATTAATTGAAGTTGCAGATTTGGGCGGGACTTGTGTCAATGTGGGGTGTGTGCCTAAAAAAGTGATGTGGTATTCTGCGCAAATCGCCGATGCTATTCAAAAATACGGCCCAGATTATGGTTTTAATACTGAATTAAAATCGCATGATTGGAATACGTTAATTCAAAATCGTCAAGCTTATATTCAGCGTATCCATGCATCGTATCAATCAGGTTTAGCTAAAAACAATGTTGATGTGATTCAGGGCTTTGCTCGTTTTGTAAATGAAAAAACAGTTGAAGTAAATCAGCAGCAATACACTGCAGATCACATTTTAATAGCCACAGGAACTGAGCCAACACGTCCAGATATTGAAGGGGCAGAGCTAGGAATTGATTCAAACGGTTTCTTTGAATTGCAACAATTACCAAAACGCACGGCAATTGTCGGTTCGGGTTATATTGCCGTAGAGTTAGCAGGTGTTTTAAATGGGTTGGGTTCAGAAGTTGGATTGTTTATTCGTAAACAATTGCCGCTGCGTAGTTTAGATCAATTTTTAGGTGAAACATTACTTGAATGTATGCGTGATGAACATATCCAAGTGCATACGCAAGCCATTCCAAAGAAAGTCACTCGCCAAGCGGATCAGTCTTTGTTATTACATCTTGAAGATGGTTCACAGCATGAGGTCGATTGTCTGATTTGGGCAGTTGGACGTAAACCAAATACACAAGCATTGAACTTGGCTGCTGCAAATGTGCAGATTGATGAAAAAGGATATATCGCAGTAGATCAATTCCAAAATACCAGCCAAGCAGGTATTTATGCGGTGGGCGATATTATTGGAAAAATTGAGCTGACACCCGTTGCTGTTGCCGCAGGACGTAAATTGTCTGAACGTTTATTCAATCACAAACCAAATGAATATTTAGATTATCAAAATGTTGCCACGGTGGTCTTTAGTCATCCGCCTATTGGTACGGTGGGTTTAAGTGAAGCGCAAGCCATTGAACAGTTTGGGCAAGATCAGGTCAAAGTCTATCAATCTTCTTTTACCTCAATGTACACGGCTGTAACTCAGCATCGTCAAGTGTCTAAAATGAAATTGGTCTGCGTTGGTGATGAACAGAAAGTCGTGGGCGTGCATGGTATTGGCTATGGCATGGATGAAATTTTGCAAGGTTTTGCAGTCGCGGTCAAAATGGGCGCGACCAAGCAAGATTTTGACAATACTGTCGCAATTCATCCAACTGCTGCAGAAGAATTTGTGACTATGCGCTAATGGAGTAGCGTAGTCGCACACAAAGAGTATGGGTTAAAAAAATCCATACTCTTTTTTATTTTTGAAATTTGTAGATAAAAAATCAGAAGATAAACGTCAGAAAGATAAAGTTTGTTATCGTTATTTAGTTAGCCTAATAAGAAACCCACCGAAGTGGGCTTGTGCGATCAAACACCATCCATTGTGTCTGGGGTAGATTATCTCACGAAAATGATTAAGGTTTGATTAAGAAATTTTTGTTTTATTAAGTTTATCTTTACAACTTTGTAGTCCATGCTGCAAAGACTTTAAATCTATGTTATAATATAACTTGTACAATAAAAATATCTCTATTCTCTCGTAGTTATTCATCATCATGCTGTGCTGCATTTATTTTCTATGCACTGCAAATTAAGTGTGATGAATGTTGTTGTATTAAAAACTATGCTCAAAATTTTAATTTGAGCTTGATTTGTAAGTTATAAATGAATTGGTGTAAATATTGAAAAAAATGCAAACAATGCTTGCGAAAGCAGTGAATGGTCGCGAAATTATGGTGTCTTTGGTGGCATCAAAGAAAAAGCAAAATACCCGTGATGGTTTTAAATGGGTCGAAGTCGGAAAACATGTGTTGTTGGAATGTGGTCAGGAAATTGAACTGAATTTAGATGGTCGCAGTTTTTATACCGATACGCATGAAATGTTCCGTTTACCGCATCGGGTTAATTAAGTTTTGGTCTGAAATGAATATTCAACCTAGCTAAACTGGATTGCATAATATGTAATTTAGAAAAGCTTTTAAAAGTTTTATCCAGAAAAATCCCGTTCATTGGCGAACGGGATTTTTTTATTTTATCTTTTACTGTGGCAGAGCACAGTTGGTAATGAATTAAACCTTAACAATCAAAACAGGAACAGGAGACTGAGTCAGTACGTTTTGGGCAACGCTACCAAGCATCATCTTTTTCACGCCAGTACGGCCATGCGAACCCATAATAATCAGGTCAGCACCAATTTCATTGGCAATTTGCACAATCCCTTCTGAAGCTGCAACACCGCGGATAATTTTGGTATCTATCGAGATACCTTCACGGCTAAAGGATTGCTGAATTTCAGCCAAACGATTTTGTGCATTTTGTTCAGCCTGCATGAAATAATCGGTAATTGCAGGTGCAACTTTGTAGAAGTCCACGCCTACAAAAGGATCAACTGCAATTACACTCATAATAGTAACAGGGCAATTTAGATCTTTTGCCAATGAAAGTGCTTGTTCGGCTGCAGCATAAGACATAGGTGACTCATCTACTGGAACAAGTAAGTGTTTATAAGTTGTCATGGCAAATCCTTATTAAAAATTTATGATGAAAATATGGCTTAAATTTGTAATTAAGCTTTAACTACAAGCACAGGTAATTCTGTATGGCGTAATACGTCTGTGGCAAAGCTACCCAATAATAATTTTTGGAAACCTTTACGACCATGTGAACCCATCACAATCACATCGGCATTTAAGTCTTTCGCAGTTTTGATTACACCTTCAGCAGATACCAAACCCTCAACCACGCGAGTTTCTGCATTTACACCCACTGCTTTCGCAATTTCATCTGCTTCTTTTAATGCTTTTTGTGCATTGGCTGTCGCTTGCACAAAGTATTCTTTCATAATGGCAGATGAATAGTTATAGTAAAAGTCCGAATCGGTAAATGGGTTTTCCGCAACAAGGCTAATTAAGGTGAGTTTGCTGTTAAATACTTTGGCAATTTCAGCTGCATGTTTGACCGCTGAAAAAGAAATTTGTGAACCATCTACAGGGACTAAAATATTTTGGTACGACATGCGGGTAACTCCAGAAATTATGATTATGTGCCTTACACTTTATTGATAGCATATAGTCTATACAGGTTCAATTTAAAATCTGAAAAAAGATTGATAATTCATTTAATTACCCGCCAAATTTGCTGAAATAAAAGATAAGCTGAAGATGATGAAATTGCTCAACTCAACGGCAAGGCTATACGATAAAATAAGCTGCTAAATTTGCAAAAATAAATAGGGTCTGTTGATATTTCATAAATGGCTTGCGCTGTAGGCTAAAACTGAGCAGATCAGGCATGAAACGCAGGGAATAGCGAGACTATTGCCAAGTTTCATAACGCAATCTGAGAAAGTTTTAGCCACAGCCTTTCAGGACGAGCATATTTTTTGCTGCTATTGCGTTATGAGTCAGTCATTTAGAATGACTAAATTTCCTGCCTCATGCCTTATATCAGCTAAAAAATATGCATCGTCGCAAACATAGACGAAGTATCAACAGACCCTGGATCCTAATATTTTGAATAACTTGGGTTTGAATTGTGCCTATGAATCTTGAGGGAATTGTGGTTTGAAATTATTTTGGATGTTGCTGTGTTTTATATTGTTAAGTGCTTGTCAAACCACGCAGCAGAACAGTCGAATCATTGCTGGTGCATTTAATCTCACCACAGGCTTGCAGCAAAAAATCATGGATCGCTATGCACCCAAAAACATACAAGTGCAACATGATATTGTGTATGCCACGCAGCCCAATTTGAGTTTTGACTTGTATCAAGACAGTCAATTGCAAGATTTAGCTGCACGCCCGACAATTGTCTGGATTCATGGTGGTGGCTGGATTGCAGGTTCAAAAGTCCACGCACGTGGCTATTTTAAATTATTAGCCGCGCAGGGCTTTAATGTAATTGCCGTACAATATCAATTTGCCCCGCATGCAACTTATCCTACTCAGTTGCAACAAATTGATCAGGCTTTAAATTACATCACGCAACATGCAGAAAAATATCAGCTTAATCCACAACAATTATATTTAGCAGGCGATTCTGCAGGGGCGAATTTAGCTAGCCATTATGCCGCATTATTGAGTAATCCTGCATTTGCACAGCAGTCTAATTTACAGCCGACTATTCAGCACAAACAACTTAAAGGGCTGATTTTGCACTGCGGGATTTATGATCTAAAAGCGTTTGTTGAAACTGCGCCAGATGAAATGAATATCGTAGAGTGGGGTGTTTATAATTTGGTGCAGGCTTACACGGGAGATCGGAAACAGGACAGTGAATTTCTTAAGAATATTTCGCCTATTCAACATTTAACGGCAAACTATCCTGCGGTATTTATCAGTGGTGGTAACAAAGACTTTTTAACAGAAACTCAATCTATGCCGATGCTGCATGCATTACAGCAACAGCAAATTCCTGTGACGACAGCATTTTATCCAGATATAAAAGCATGGTTGATTCACGAATATCAATTTTTTATGCACCAAAAAGAAAGCCAGCAAACTTTTGCTAAAACAGTAGAATTTATCCGAAGCACAGCAGACCCTAATGTATCGCGCATACAATAAATCAATACGATGCTTCAGAAAAAGTGTTTTTTAACTGCTTAAGTTATTTAGCTTTTGCTTTGTTTGAACTTTAAAACTGCCAAAACCACACAACCAAAAATCAGTCCCCAAAATGCAGAACCAATACCAAAAAACTGCACCCCAGAAGCACTAAATAAAAAGGTCAATAAAGCGGCTTCACGCTCTGCAACGTGCTGAAAGGCGAGGGCGATGTTGTGTCCAATAGTGCCAAGCAGTGCAATTCCTGCCAAAGCAGTAATAAAAACAGCTGGGAATGACATCAACAAACTGGTGAGCGTTGCAGCAAAGATCCCCATCAAGATATAAAACAAACCGCAGCTAATTCCCGCAATATAGCGTTTACTGGCATCGGGATGCGATTGATCATCTAAGCTAATAGCAGCACTGATGGATGCGATATTGACACTAAAACATCCAAATGGCGCGAAAATCGCTTGTGCTGTGCCTGTCCAACCAATTAAGTGACGTACATTCGGGTTAAAGCCATAGCTTTTGATCATGGCAAGACCGGGCAAATATTACGACGCCATATTAATGACAAACAAAGGCAGGGCTAAACCTAAAATAGCAGACCAACTTAATTCAGGTTGCATCCAAACTGGTTGTGCAATACTCCATTGCACACTCGGCATTTGAAATTGTAAGAAGATTGGGCATAACGCGACACCAATCAATACAGTTAAAACAATGCTATAACGTGGGCTAAATCGTTTTGCCAATACATAAGCCGCCAATAAAGACAAAATAAATGCCCATGCTTCTTGCAGACTGGTAAATAGGGCAATCCCAAATTTAAGCAGCACACCTGCCAACATGGCGCTGGTTAAGCTTTGTGGAATATAAGTCAGTACCTTTTCAAAAATACCCAAAAAGCCAAGCACTGCTGTGAGTACGCCACAAAACAAAAATGCGCCAATTGCTTCGTGTAAGCTATAACCGCTGCCCGTGGCGATAATCAGTGCCAAGCCTGCGGTAGACCATGAGGTCGCCACAGGATATTTAAATTTCCAAGATAAAATCAGCCCACTTAGACCAATACCTAAACCCAACGCCCAAAACCAAGAGCTGATTTGCTCAGCACTTGCGCCTAAAATTTGTGCTGCCTGAATGACTAAAACCGCGGAAACACTAATACCGACCAAGAAGGTAATAAAACCTGCAAATACTGCAGGCACAGAGAAGTCATTTAAAAGCTTTTGCATGCTTTCTTAGACATATTTTCTATAATTGATGGACAGATCATACACATTTGAACAAATAGTCAAAAGTGTTTTTTATACTTTTTTCATAGCGTTGAGCTTGCCAGTCTAAAGCCAAAACCGCAGAACAAAATACCAATGCTTGCAACGCAAATGGCTGCAATTTTATAACGTTGATTGAAATAACTGGCTAATTTGACTCCCGAAAAAATCAAGATAGATAAATAACCCATGCTAATGATTTGTAGGACGATGGCTAAAACAGCAAAGCTCAGCATCGGGTAGGTGTAATCAGGATTGACGAATTGCACAAAAAAAGACAAATAAAACAAAATTGCTTTTGGGTTAATAACGCTAATCATTAAAGCAGTTCGGTAGGGATGAACCCGTTCAGTTGTATTGCTCGTTGCTGTTGTAGAAAGATTGGCGTGCGAAGTTCTGGTTTGTGGAAACCATGTTTTATAGGCTGCAATCAGTAGTTTAATACCTAAATAGCCTAAGTAGAGCGCACCAACTACTTTTAATAAGGTGAATAGCCATGGAAAAGCATGCAATAATGAGGCTGCCCCTAAAATGGTGCACACAATTAAAATCAGATCACCCGTAAATACACCGAAAGCAGCTGCATAGCCTGTGCGTATCCCAAAGCGTGAAGCCACTGACATGACATAGAGTGAGTTTGGGCCAGGCAAGAGCACAATTAAGGTTGTGCCAATTATAAAAGTGCTGAGGTCACTAATACCAAACACGCAAACTCACCTAAATAAAAACCGATGTTGCAGTATAACAACATCGGTTTTGTGGCTTAGTAAAAATTTTGGAATTTTACTGGGATAGGTTAAAGCTTAAGCTTTAATCTCTGCATCTAAGCCGAAAGACTGGCGTAATAGGGTGGCAAGTTGCTCACGCGCTTTAATAAAGCCATCAATGCCGCCTTGTAACAATTGGAACGCCATCAAATCTGCCTCAAGTTGCGCTTTGAATTGTTCCTTTTCAATTGCTGCCAGTGGTTCAGCTTGAACTTGAATGCCATTGGTCGATAACGCTGCAGCGACTTCTCGTTCATCAGCTTCAAGTTCTGCCAATAAATTTGGTGCAACGGTCAATAAATCACAACCAGCTAAAGCCAAAACCTGATCAATACTACGGAAACTCGCGCCCATAATTTCAGTTTGTACTTGATGCTGTTTATAGAATTGATAAATTTTCTTCACCGAAAGTACACCCGGATCTTTTTCAATAGGGTAGTACATGACATTTTCAGCTTTTTTATACCAATCTAAAATACGACCCACAAATGGTGAAATCAACGTCACTTTGGCATCTGCACAAGCATGTGCCTGATGTAAACCAAACAATAAGGTTAAATTGGTGTGAATGCCTTCGGCTTCCAACACTTTCGCCGCTTGAATGCCTTCCCATGTCGATGCAATCTTAATCAAAATGCGGTCTGAATGAACACCATAAGCTTGGTACAGTGCTAAAAGTTCTTTGGCTTTGGCAATGGTCGCATCAGTGTCATAAGACAAAGAAGCATCCACCTCAGTCGAAACACGACCTTCAATCAGCTTTAAAATTTCTACACCAAATTTGACCGTTAAAATATCAATGCTGCGCTCAACCAATAGATCATTTGTATAACCTTCAGCTTTGGCTTGCTCAAATGCAGCTTCAATCAACGCTTTATTTTCAGGTTGATTTGCAGCCGCGGTAATGAGTGATGGGTTGGTGGTCGCATCCAAAGGACGAAACTTTTCAATCGCAGCCAAGTCACTACTATCTGCAACAATGGTGGTTAAGTTTTTTAGTTGATTTAAGGCTGTCTGTGTCATTCGAGATCTAGTTCTTAGGTTATTGCTTATACATTCAGTTATATCACAAACAGCTTTTAACCCAAGTACCAAGTAAGAGGGTTTGTGGATTATTTACCAGTTTTTCTCAGATTTCGGACGTGATTAATCAAAAAATGAGCAGCAGCGCCCAATTGATGTTCTCGGCTCCAGACCAAATCGACAAAATATTCAAATTTTGGGGTGAAATCTAGCAGCTGTAAAATTTTTAATTCGTGTTGTAGTTCAGGATGTTCATTCAGCATTTCCAAGGGCAAGACACCCCAGCCTAAACCCTGCTTAATCATACTGCAGGCAGAATGATGATTATCGGTACGCCAATAGTGCTTAGAAAATAACAACTCGGGTTTAATCTGCCGATCACGGCTCGCCACTACAATTTGCCGATTTTGTAAAATCTGTTCAAAACTGACTTGATCAGATTCAGCCAGCGGTGAATGTCGGGCAGCGACAGGCACTAAAATTTCACGTTTTAATTCCACAAATTGTTCACTGCTTTGTAATTGTTCGCGTTCAAACATAAAGGCCAAGTCCGCTGCTTGAGTCATGAGTAAATGCAGTGCATCTTCTTGTGGCGCAGAGAAAATATTGATCTGCAATTCAGGAAATTGCTGTTCTAGTAACACAATATAATCTGTCCAGCGAGTGTGTAGTAATTCAGACACCACCACAATATTTAAGTGTGCTTCCAGCCCAGAACTGAGCGCAAAAGCATGTTGTTTCCATTGCTTCATTTCTATGAGCAGTTGTTTGCTTTTTTCGTAAAGACTCTGCGCTTGTGGGGTAGGCAAAGGTTCACGCCCAATCCGTTCAAACAGTTTTAGGTCTAAATCAATTTCTAAATTAGCAATGGACATACTAATTGCCGAAGGCACCTTGCCCAATTGGCGTGCAGCTGCAGAAAAAGAACCCGTTTCCATGACGGTGATAAAAATAATCAGCTGATCTTGATTGATATTCATGGCTGAGCATTCGTTTTACTTTTCAATATTATTGATGGATTCTAACTCGATTGGTCAATTAAATGAAAATAAAATAAGCGGGGAAGGATAAGTATTTGAGTAAGCAGATGTTGATTTCCAAAAGAAGATGGGTACATGCCCTGAGTTATGAAGTGATTTTATTGGTCATCATTGCTTTGGCATTAAGTTATGTGTTTGAAATGCCAATGCAAGTGACAGGTGGTCTAGGCATTGCGATGGCGGTGACATCGGTGCTGTGGAATATGTTTTTCAATCACTATTTTGAAAAGTTTGAAGCGCAACACCAGCTACACAGAACTTTTAAAATACGCGTTTTACACGCAATTGGTTTTGAAGGTGGCTTAATGCTCGCCACTATTCCCATGGTGGCGTATGCACTAGAAATATCCATGCTGCAGGCAATTTTGATTGATTTATTGATGACGCTCAGTATTTTGCTCTATACCTTTATTTTTCAATATTGTTATGACCATATCGAAGCGAAATTGGGTTATGCTCCGCAACATTCAGTCAGATAAAACGCTAGTGGCTAATTAAAAGTGAGCTGCTATAAATTAAGCGCTATAAAAAAGCCACCTGAGCGAATCAAGTGGCTTTTATTGCTATCTAAATTGGAACTAGGCAGAATTATTTTTCAATAATGGCTGTTACACCTTGACCGCCTGCTGCACAGATTGACACCAATACGCGACCTGAACCTTTTTGATTCAGAAGTTTCGCCGCAGTGGCAATAATACGTCCGCCTGTTGCTGCAAATGGGTGACCTGCTGCCAAAGATGAACCTTTAACGTTTAATTTGCTACGATCAATTGATCCTAAAGGTGCATCTAAACCTAAACGCTCTTTACAGAAGTTTGGATCTTCCCATGCTTTTAAGGTCGACAAGACTTGAGATGCAAACGCTTCGTGAATTTCGTAATAATCGAAGTCTTGTAATGTTAAACCAGCACGTTCAAGCATACGTGGAACAGCGTACGCAGGTGCCATCAACAAACCTTCTTTTTTGCCTACAAAATCAACTGCTGCAGTTTCTTGGAAAGTCAAATATGCCAAGACTTCGTGACCATTGGCTTTTGCCCATTCTTCAGAGGCAAGTAATACGCAAGATGCACCATCGGTTAGTGGAGTCGAGTTACCCGCCGTCATAGTGCGCGCGTCGCCTTTACCAAAAGCAGGTTTTAACTTCGCTAGTTTTTCTACAGTAGAATCTGCACGTAAGTTATTGTCACGTTCTAAACCTAAGAATGGCGTGATGAGATCATCAAAGAAACCTTCGTCATAGGCAGCTGCCATTTTTTGGTGAGATGAAGCTGCTAACTCATCCTGCGCTTCACGAGAGATGCCCCATTCCAACGTAGTAATGGCTTGATGGTCGCCCATTGATAAACCTGTGCGTGGTTCACCGTTACGTGGCGCATCCATTAAATCTTTAATATTGATTTTGGTTAATGCTTTTAAGCGGTCTTTACCTGTCTTTGCAATATTCAATTCGAGCAATGCTTTACGCAAACCATCACCAAAAGCGATTGGTGCGTCAGACGTCGTATCTACACCGCCTGCAACACCAACCTCGATTTGACCAAGTGCAATTTTATTCGCAACTAAAAAAGCAGCCTGCAAGCCAGTACCACATGCTTGTTGTATATCGTAAGCAGGTGTTTCAGGAGCAAGCGCAGTATTAAGTACGCACTCACGGGTCATGTTAAAGTCACGGCTGTGTTTGAGCACTGCACCTGCAACAACTTCACCCAAACGCTGACCTTGTAAGTTGAAGCGTTCAACAAGACCATTTAATGCTGCTGTAAACATATCTGTATTAGATGCAGTAAAGTAAGCGCCATTAGAACGTGCGAATGGAATACGGTTACCACCGATAATAGCAACGCGGCGAACAGTGTTTTGGCTCATAATTTTATCCTGTTGAACAGAGGTATTGGTATTAGATGGTGCTTTTTTTTGCGTTGAAGCAGTTGTTTTAGCACGGCTAGTCGTGCGGGTACGTGTAGTTTTTGTCGTACTCGTGTTGGAACGGGTTGCAGTGTTGCTACTTTTGCTTGTACGTTTAGCAGTTGATGTATTTGACACAGAATCCGTTGCAGAATTTTCCACTGCTGGATTTTCTTGAGTTGTTTTGCTCATAAGGCTTTTCCAAGCATGTTAAGGGTCTACTTGATGCGTACATTAGCACAATAGTATGACAGCTGAATTGACTACAATGACATTGCAGAATGCATTCAGGTCAAGACATCTCATAATTAACTCAAGTATGATTTAGCACAAACGGGTAACGCTATTGAAATGTGGGCATTTGGCATCATATTGATGTTAAAAGATATCGTGTAATCCATCAAAAAATGAATTTATGAGAGATAATAATCATGACTGATCAATATCAAACATTTGCAAAATCTCCTATTGGTAAATTTGTCATTAAAAATTTGGGTTTACCATCCCCAACTTTTTTAGATCGTTTTGAGTCTGCAACACCAGTGGTAAAAGGTGCAGTACTTTTAGGTGCAGCGCCTGCAAGTGATTTGTCTGCATCAATTGCACAAGTTTTAGCTAATGTACATGCCAACAGTTATGCAGGTAACAATGCAGAATTGCAACAAGCTGCGGCAAAAGTGGGCTTAAATTTAGGTGCATTCAATCCAGGCGATAAAGAATCTAAATTTAAAGTGGTGGTGTTTGATGCTTCAGGTATTGAAAACTCTGAACAATTAAAAGCGCTTTATGAGTTCTTTAACCCAATCTCACGCCAAATTCAGGCTTCTGGTCGCGTGGTGGTGATTGGTACTACACCAGAAACTGCAGGCAGTGTGAAAAAAGCCATTGCACAACGCGCTTTGGAAGGTTTTGTAAAATCGGTAGGCAAAGAGTTTAAAAAAGGCATTGCGGCTAACTTAATTTATGTCGATCAAGGTGCTGCAGCAAACTTAGAATCTACGTTACGTTTTGCAATTTCACCACGTTCTGCTTATGTGTCAGGTCAGGTGATTCGTGTGTCGAGTGCTGCAACTGTAGATGTAGATTGGGCAAAACCATTGGCAGGTAAAACTGCAGTGGTGACAGGTGCAAGCCGTGGTATTGGTGAAGCGATTGCGCATGTGTTGGCACGTGATGGTGCACACGTTATTTGCCTAGACGTTCCACAACAACAAGCAGATTTAGACCGTGTTGCTGCTGAAATTGGTGGTTCAACACTAGCAATTGACATTACTGCTGCAGATGCAGGCGAGCAAATTAAAACAGCTGCCGCTGCGCAAGGTGGTTTGGATATTATTGTGCATAATGCGGGGATTACCCGTGACAAAACTTTGGCAAATATGAAACCAGAGCTTTGGGATTTAGTCATTAACATCAACTTGTCTGCAATTGAGCGTGTGAACGATTACTTATTGGCAAATGATGGTTTAAATGCCAATGGTCGTATTGTTTGCGTATCTTCAATTTCAGGTATTGCAGGCAACTTGGGTCAAACCAACTATGCAGCATCTAAAGCTGGCGTGATTGGTGTCGTGAAATTTACCGCACCTGTTTTAAACAACGGTATCACCATTAATGCGGTTGCACCGGGCTTTATTGAAACGCAAATGACTGCTGCAATTCCTTTTGCCATTCGTGAAGCAGGTCGTCGTATGAACTCTATGAGTCAGGGTGGTTTACCTGTAGACGTTGCAGAAACCATTGCTTACTTTGCTTCATCGGCATCGACAGGTATTAATGGTAACGTGGTACGTGTTTGTGGTCAAAGCTTGTTAGGGGCTTAACCCATTAAAGTCCTCTCCCTTAGGGAGAGGATTTAGGAGAGGGAGATAAGGGGATAGATTATTAACCCTTCTCTCTAGCTTTCTCCCAGCGGGAGAAAGAACTCCATTAAATAAATTAGAAAAACTTCTCAAAGGTTCAGTATGAATACTCGCCATTTTAGTCAACTTCCAAAACCCTATTTAGCCTATCCAAAAGTGATTCAGGGCTTAATTTTTAAAAAGCCAAAAGGTGAAAAAGTTCTGCCGCAAGTTGAATATGTGGTGGATTCATTCAAGGTCGATCAAAAGCACTTAAAAGCCTATAATGCAGTGACAGGTTTTAAAAATAACGGCTATATTCCTGCAATTTATTTGGCTGTATTGTCACAAAGTCTGCAAATGCACATGATGACCCAAGAAGCATTTCCATTTGCAATTTTGGGCTTGGTGCATATTCGCAACCAAGTCAAACAAAGCCGTAAAGTTGGATTGAATGAACAACTGACCTTGTCGTGTAAATTTGGTGAATTGCAACCACATGATAAAGGCGTACAGTTTGATTTTATTACCACCGTTAAAGTAGGCAATGAGGTGGTGATTGAAGGTTTGACCACGTATTTAGCACGTCAAAAAACCACCACTAAAGCTGCTGCAAAGCCTGCAGAAAGCAAAGCGCTAAACTATGCCGTTCAAGCTGAATGGGATATTTCTGAAAATACAGGTCGCCGTTATGCTTTAACGTCTGGCGATTTTAACTTAATTCATATCCACGCGATTACTGCAAAAGCATTTGGCTTTAAACAAGCGATTGCGCACGGCATGTGGAGCAAAGCCAAAGCCTTATCTAGTTTAACTTTGCCAGATGCTTATGAAGTCGATGTGTGGTTTAAGTTACCTATGTATTTGCCATCTAAAGTTGAGTTTTTAACTGCAACGGACGCTAAAAATACAGATTTTTTAATTCGTAACAGTAAAAACCAAAAACCGCATGTGACAGGTGTTGTCACCGCGCTTTAATTCAGTGATCGAAAGCCCAGATTATTTAAATTTGGGCTTTTTATTTGCGCTAAACTTTTATTAACAAGAAAAACGAGATAAACAGGACGATGCAACATTTAAAGGATTATATTTTTGCTGAAACTGAAAATTATCGTGGATGGGTTGCGCCTGAATTTCATGATTTAGCGATGCAATTTAGCCGTTTGCAAAATGCACGTAGCCAACAGGGCGGGGCTGCTTTAGCGGTGTACTTTCAAGGTCAGAAAGTCGTCGATATTTACACAGGCAAAAAGTCGCCAGATGAAGACTGGCAAGCCGATACCTTATCGGTATGTTATTCCACAGGCAAAGGCGTACTAGCGACACTGGCGCATATTTTAATCAGTCACGGACTGGTCGATTACGATACTCCCATTTATTTATACTGGCCCGAATTTGCCCAAAATGGCAAAGCATTGATGACCTTAAGGCATGTGCTGAGTCATCAAAGTGGTTTATATGACATCCGTAATATCATTGCCGATGCGACTGAAATGGCAGATTGGTCGCACATGCTGGATGTGTTGGCTCAAGCCAAGCCACGTTTTGATGTAGCAAGTGAGGCAGCGTATCAACCTTTAACTTTTGGCTGGCTGGTCGGTGGGATTTTAGAAAAAGCTACAGGTCAAACATTGGCTGAATTGATGCAGCAATACTTGGTTGAATCTTTGGCTTTGGATGGAGCGTATTTTGGTGTGCCTGCATCTGAGCTTTCCCGTGTGGCGCGACCATTTAAAACTGCTGTGACATCAGCGCAAACAGATACATCACCCACAAATAAACAGACAGCTAAAATTCAAAGCCAAACTAAATCGCGCAAACGTCCTGTATCAATATTCGATAAAGTCATTGCATGGAGTGGTCAAAACCCACAAGACTTTCAGGATGGCATGATTCCCAACGGCATGAAAAATTTTAGTTTTTTTAGCGATGCAGGTTTACAAGCCGTGATTCCTGCTGCCAATGGTGTATTTACTGCACAAAGTTTGGCACGTATTTATGCCATGTTGGCGCAGGGTGGATCATGGCAAGGTCAGCAATTGATTCAGCCTGAAGTTTTTCAGCAATTGAGCCAAGTACAATATGTACAGCGTGATCGGGTCATGCCTATCCCTATGCATTGGCGATTAGGCTATCACCGTGTATTAAGTTTGGGTAAGCGCTCTCACGGTTTTGGACACATGGGTTTTAATGGTTCAGGCGCGTGGTGTGATCCTGACCGTCAACTCAGTTTTGCCTATACCCATAATTTTGCTGCAGGTTCTTTAATTGGTGATTATCGACTTTGGGGACTGAGTCAGGAAGCCATTCGCTGTGCAGATCGGCAATTGCAAGCGCGTAAAGGCTGGTTTTAGGCGTGATTGTACGTTCACTCTTTGCCAAAAAAACAGTATGCTTAGACCTGTAAAAAGGAGCATTCATGTATCAGGTACTTGCGCGTAAATATCGTCCTCGTAATTTTAATGAATTGGTGGGACAAAACCATGTATCACGGGCATTGACCAGTGCTTTGGAACGTGGGCGTTTGCACCATGCTTATCTTTTTACGGGAACACGTGGTGTAGGTAAAACTACCATTGCGCGTATTTTGGCCAAATGCCTGAACTGTGAAACAGGCGTGACATCTACCCCATGTGAAGTGTGTCCGACCTGTACTGCGGTCAATGAAGGTCGTTTTATTGATTTAATCGAAATTGATGCGGCGTCACGTACTAAGGTTGAAGACACACGTGAGTTGCTTGATAACGTACCTTATGCACCGACTCAGGGGCGTTTTAAGGTTTATCTGATTGACGAAGTGCACATGCTGTCTACGCATTCGTTCAATGCTTTGCTAAAAACTTTGGAAGAACCGCCTGAGCATGTGAAGTTTCTGTTTGCGACCACAGACCCACAAAAACTCCCTATTACTGTGATTTCGCGCTGTTTGCAATTTACTTTGCGTCCATTGCAGGTCGATGAAATTACCAGTCATTTAACGGATATTTTAGCCAAAGAACAGATTGTTGCAGAGCAAGATGCAATTTGGCAGATTGCTGAATCTGCGCAAGGTTCTTTGCGTGATGCGATGTCTTTGACAGACCAAGCCATTGCTTATGGTCAGGGTGAAATTCATCATCAAGATGTCAAAGACATGCTGGGCTTGATTGATCGCACCATTATCTATGATTTGATTTTAGCGATTCATCAAAACCAACAGCAGCGTGTGAGTCAGCTGTTATTACAATTTAGACAGCAAGCTTTAGATGTGTCTTTAGTGTTGGATCAGTTAATTTCGACACTGCATGAATTGGCGATCATGCAATATCTGCCAGATTTAAACCTAAAATACAGTGCTGAAATTAATCAAAAAATTCAGCAGCTTGCGGGTCTGATATCTGCACAAGATTTACAGTTGTATTATCAAATTGCTTGTAAAGGACGCGCCGATTTACAAATTGCTGTGACCCAAGAGCAAGGCTTTGAAATGTGCGTACTGCGTTTACTGGCATTTCGACCTTTGCAAGCCAATGAAGTGTTGGTTGCTGCGCCACAAAATACTGCACAAACAGCAACTGCTCAGCCCGTTGCTCAAATGGAGCAAACTGCCCAAGCTGCAGCAACTCAAAATGCAGTACAAGCGGAACAGCATGTGACTGAATTGGATGTGGTTGCAACACCTGATCTTCAATCTGAGCGTGCGGCTGTTCCTGATCTTGATGGATTTGATTATGAAGATGATGATTATTCAGATCACACCACGGCACAGACCAATATTGCAGAACCTTCTTCAGATGATTTTTTAGATGAAGATGAGCCTGAAGCTTTAACACATCAAGTTCAACAGACGATTCAAGCGCAACAAACGACTCCGCAAGCACTTCCTTCAACAGCAGCGGTTTTGCCAGAATCTATGTCTGAACCTGCAGTGAATGAAGAAACAGCAATGCAGGCTGAGCATACGCAATCTGAATCTATTGTGTTTGATCCAAATGCAGAAGCACAATTGTTTGGTTTAGATGACGATACTACATCGCTAAGCACTGCATCTGATGTGCAAAGTCATGATGATTTTTTACTGGAAAGTTTTGATGCAGTTGCACCGTTAGATGATCATGCTGCATCAGCCGAAACATCGCCAGTTTCAGCTACACCACAATCGAATAATGCTTCACCATCAATTTCACAAAATGTAAGTGATGCAGAAACCGCTTTATTTGATTTAGCAGCGACTGAAGTCGAACCGAATGTTGCCAGTGCGACAGCACAACCGCAGCAAACCATAGCATCTAATGCCGATGATCAATTAATGCCGCAGGATATTCTGCGTTTACAGCCGCAAGTTTTAGAAGGTGAGTGGACTTTAGACAAGTGGGAATATTGGTTTAGACACAGCGAGTTGTCACCTGCCGTGCAAGAATTGGCGCAGCATGGCGTAATGACGGGGCAGATTAATGCTGAATCGGTTTTTCATATTCCTGAGCAATATCAGCAGTTATTGACTCAACTGCAACATGCTTTAGAAAGTGCTTTAAAAGAACAGTGGAGTAAAACTCTGTTTAAAGTGCAATATGAAAATGTGGATGACACGACACCGTACATTTTGCAGCAACAGCGCAAACAACGCGCTTATCAACGGGCTGAAAATTTATTGCATCAAGAACCGATTGTGAAAGATATTTTGCAAAACTTTGATGGCGAATTACATAACATTCAGTTGAAATAACCTGTTGTTAGCTTTTGTTTGCAGAATTTAAGGCTGGGTCAAACCAGCCTTATTTTTTGCTAAGCGCAAGCTGAATCTGTGCTTTTATATGGCTGTAATGCTTCGCGGATGTAGTCAGGAATCGGGCAGTTTTGGCGTGTAATTCGATCTACAAATACATGCACCACTTGTCCTTGTGCAGCGGCAAGATTTTGATTGTTTTTAAAAATTGCCAAATCATAAATTAAGGATGAGTTTCCAATTTTTTGAATAGCAACACCTACTTCAATCATTTCAGGATAGGACAATTCCTGCAAAAAATGACAGGTGGAATTGACCACTAAACCAATACAGGGTGATCGTTTGGGTTCAAAGCCTGCTTTTTGCATCAGTAGGGCATTGGCTGCGCTGTCAAAATAGCTGTAATAAGTGACATTATTGACATGTCCATACATATCGTTGTCTGCCCAGCGAGTTTGGATGGGAAAGAAAAAAGCGTATTGCTCACGGGTTTTGGTGTCAGGTTTCACAAGTTTACCTATATTTTTATCGACGTGGTGTCATGCTTTAATGGGTGGAAATCATCCCAAATAAATGTAGAAAGTTAAATACAGAACGTTAAGCGTAAATGTTAGGCATAAATGGCTTGGTAAATCTGTAACGCATCCTGCATTTGCATTGCTCTCGGGTTGTTTTGCAATAAACGGCTTTGCAGCATCGCATCTTCTGCCAGTTGTGGCAGCATGTTTTCTGCTATGCCTAGGGCATTGAGTTTTAACACCAAGCCACTTTGATCTAAATGATTTTGTAAATGATCAATAAACAAATCACATAATCCATCTGTGCAGCCTTTACTGCGTGGGTCTAACCAACACATCAGTTCTGCATAATACTGTTTGGCTGCAGGCGCATTAAATTTTAAAACTTCGGTTAGTACCAATGCATTGCTATGCCCATGTGAAATATGGAAATGTCCGCCTAAAGGATAGGCAAGCGCATGTACCGCAGCCACAGGAGCATTGGCAAAGGCTTGTCCTGCCAGCATTGAACCAAACAGCATGTTTTGCCGTGCTTGCATATTGCTGCCATCTTCAAGCACTAATTTTAAGTTTTGATCAAGTAAACGCAGCGCATGTTTTGCCAGAAAATCTGAATACGCATTTTTTTTGATTTTAGAAGTATAGGCTTCAATGGCATGTACCATCGCATCTATACCTGTGGCTGCGGTAATCTGTGCAGGTAGATGACGGGTAAAATTGGCATCTAAAATGGCAACATCGGCATATAAAATAGGAGAAACAATGCCTGTTTTACTGGTTGCACCTGTGGTGACAATGGAAATAGGTGTGACTTCTGAACCTGTGCCTGCTGTAGTGGAAACTAGAATGAGCGGTAAACGTGGTGCTTTCGCATTGCCGACACCGTACAAGTCTGACAGTTGTTGAGTTTGTGCAGGATGACTCAGCACGGCAATAATTTTGGCGACATCCATCGCACTACCCCCACCAAAACCTAATACAACATCAATATTTTGCTGTTTGGCAAAATCAACTGCTTCTAACACAATCTGTTCTGCGGGGTCGGCTTGCACATTCGAGTAAATGGCATAGTCCAGTTGTATCTGCTCTAAAATTTCTAAAATAGGTTGATGCAATTGATGTTGTAAAATGCCAGCATCGGTGACCAATAACAAACGCTTATAATTTTTTTCGGTTAAAACCGTTTTTAGTTCAGAAATTGAACCCAATCCAGAAATAATGTTGCCAACCGTCTGAAATTGAAAATGCTGCATTGTCTTTATTCCTATTTTTTATACCTAAATCAACATTATTGTAAGGTCACGATATAGGATTCATATCATAAATAACTTAACATAAGACACTTAAAAATAAAGTAGCTTTGAGGTTGTTTATGTCATCCAAAACGCCATATAAGGTGTTATGTGTTTGTTTGGGAAATATTTGCCGCTCTCCAACGGCAGAAATTGTACTTCAACATTTTTGTGATGAACAACAACTCAATGTGTGGGTAGATTCTGCTGGAACCAGTAATTATCACCCGGGCAAAGCCCCAGATTTACGCAGTCAAAAACATGCGCTTAAGCGCGGTTATGATTTATCTAGACTGCGTGCGCGTCAGTTACATATACAAGACTTTGTCGAGTTTGATTTGATTTTGGCGATGGATTTTGAAAACTTAAGCAATATTCAATCTTTAATGCGTCGTGCTGAAGCTGAACTGGGCAGTTTGCGCGCTGAAATTGCTTTAATGAGCGAACACGATCCGCATTATACTCAGCAAGAATTACCCGATCCTTATTATGGCGAAGCCGATGGTTTCGTGAGAGTGCTCGATCAATGCGAGTCGAGTAGTCGTGCTTGGGTGAAAGTTTTACAACAACAATTTGAATTGAAGGTTTAAGTCATGCACATTCAATACAATATGCAACTCAAACCTTTCAATACGCTCAATTTAGATGCAACTGCATCGCATTATGTCAAAGTTGTAAATATTCAAGATGTGCAGGATGCTTTAGCATTTGCGAATACAGAACAATTAAATGTGCTGATATTGTCAGGTGGTAGCAATATGTTATTGCCTGAACATCTTCATGCCTTGGTCATGCACATGGATATTCAGGGCATCGAAAAATGCGCTGAAGATGATGCAAGTGTCACCCTAAAAGTTGGGGCAGGACAAGTCTGGCATGAGTTTGTGTTGTGGAGTACGGAACAAAAGTTATATGGTCTGCAAAATCTGGCTTTAATTCCAGGTTTGGTCGGCGCTTCACCTGTACAAAATATTGGTGCCTACGGCGTTGAAGTCGGTGAGTTTATTGAATCTGTGCAGGTTTATGATCGTGAACGGCAACAGTTGAGCTCAATTGCCGCAGCAGATTGTCAGTTTGCCTATCGACACAGTGTTTTTAAAGATCAGCCCAACCGTTACATCATTACACATGTGACTTTTAAACTGTTAAAACAGGCAGCTTTAAAATTAAATTATGGTGACTTAAAAGCTGCTGTGGGCGATGTGCAAACCGCTGAAAATCTGCAGCAACAAGTCATTCAAATTCGCCAAAGTAAGCTGCCTAATCCTGCAGAATACCCCAATGTGGGCAGTTTCTTTAAAAATCCTGTGATTTCGACTCAGCAATTTGACCAAATTGCAGCACAATTTCCAAATTTACCCTATTACCCACAGCCAAATGCGCAAGTTAAAATTGCAGCAGGCTGGTTGATTGATCAAGCTGGCTGGAAGGGAAAACAACTGGGTGCGGTGGGTATGTTTCATAAACAAGCATTAGTTTTAGTCAATTATGCCGATGCCACTTTGGCAGATGTGCAACATACCTACCGTGCTGTGCAGCAGGATGTTTTAAACCGTTTTGGTATTTCACTCGAACCTGAACCTGTGTTATTTGATGAAACAGGTTTGATTCGTGTACATCAACCTGTAGGTTAAGTGAAGATGAAACAGAATCATTGGATGCTCAGATTGGTACAAATTGCTGCCTTGCTATTTGTATTGTTTGCAGCGTTCATGATTTTTATTTATTCACCTTTTTATTCTACTTTGGTGGTCAAAACACTGAACACTTTGGTGCCTGTAGAAGTGAATCAAGTGGCAGCAAAAAGTCAGCAAATGGCGGCGTTTAGTGATCAAGATAGCTTGGACTTGGAACCTGGTTCAGATTTATGGATTGCCCGACAAGCTTATTTGAAGCTCATGGAGCAAGAAATTCAATCTGAAAACTCGCAAAATTTAACTTTAATTCAGGCACGTTATAAAGCCTTACAAGCGCTAATTTTAGAAGAACAGACGCAAAAAAAATTAGCCTCTGAACAAGAGTTGCCGCAAGTCCCATTGTTGGTATCGAATGCGGCTTCGGAAGCGATTGTGGAAGACCCATCTGAAAGTGTAAAAGCTTTACTCAATTTAGATAGTCATGAAAATCAGGCACTGATGGAACAATACTTGGCATTTTTAAGCACTCATAAAATTGCCGAAACCGAAAGTGAACTTGTAGATGAAGAAATCTTTAAAGATATTGCCTTAATTCAGCAACAAAATATTCCAAAAATACCTGCAAGTTCTAAACCTTATGCGATTGTGGTTTTAGGTGGTGGCTTAACTTTAGATGATAATGGCAAAGATATTGTGGTCAATGACTACACACGTTTGCGTTTAGAAACGACCTTAGCGGTGGTACAACAATATCAATTGCCTATTGTGTTGAGTGGTGTCGAAGCACCTTATATGCAGCGTTGGTTAAACAAATATGATGTCGATGCAAAATTATTAGAAGATCGTAGCATGAATACTTGTGAAAATTCACGTTTTAGTTCTTTATTATTACAAAAAAAAGGGGGAGCGCCGACAGTGATTTTAATTACCGATCGTTATCACATGCCACGCACTCGCCGTTTATTTGCATTAAATGGCATTGAAACAATTCCTGTCGAAGCTCCAATGCCGACCCAACTGACTGCATGGCGTCCAAGTGAACAAAACTATGATCACAGCCGCCGTGCCAATTATGAAATGCTTGCCACCATTCGGGATGTCTTGATTGGTTCTAGCGCATGTCGCGAGGTGCCATAATGCCAGATAATCCATTTCTAAACCCAAGTGTGTTGAAGCAATTAGATTTGCCAGTGCCGAGTCGGGAAACTACGCCACAAATTCTACAACCCCTAAATTTGAATCGTCCCTTTGAACCGAGTGTTGAGTTACAAGCTTATCGACAGCTTTATGGTTTTCATTTGTTGGACTGTGAACATTGGCAAGGCTATGTACAAATGCCGTTGTTCAAATTGCATGTGCAAATTTTTCAACCCGATTTAAGCAAAACCAAATTTGAACAAGTGCAGGGTACGGTATTTCTGCTGCATGGCTATTTGGAACATAGCGGGATTTATCAGCCTATCGTCAAAGAGTTATTAGAGCAGGGCTTTAGTGTTCTGACTTATGATTTACCTGGACATGGTTTGAGTGATGGTTCTCCAGCTAACATCAAAAATTTTGATCATTATCAATATGTATTACATGCAGTTTATCAATATGTAAAAAATGCCCATCAATTGCCAAAACCGTGGTTGGGCATTGGGCAAAGTACAGGTGGTGCAATTTGGATGCATCACTTGTTGGAATTTGCTCAGCGCCGTGAAAATCCATTTGTAGAGCGTGTGTTGTTGTTATCGCCTTTGATTCGTCCTGCAAAATCGGCATGGTGGCATAACTCAGTTGGTTTGGGCATTATCCGTCGGATTAAGCGTGAAGTGCCGCGACATTTCCGACGCAATAATCATAATCCTGAATTTTTACGCTTTGTGCGTTTAAAAGACCCGCTGCAACCTAGAATGATGGGCATGGATTGGATTTTAGCCATGTCTAAATGGATGTTGGAGATGGAAGAACGTCCAGCTTGCCGTATTCCTGTTTGGTTGGCACAAGGGGCGCAAGATCAAACCGTAGATTGGCGCTACAACATTGAGTTTATTCGGAGTAAATTCCGCCTGCAAACCTTACTCATGTTAGAAGAAGGCTCGCATCAATTAATCAATGAACGTGCGGATATTCGTGCGGCTTTAACAGGGCTGATTCCTGCATTTTTACATGCACATAGCTCTAAGACTTATTATTAATTTATCAACCATCTTTTAAATACGGCTCTACATTTGCTTTGATGCTGTTCTCGGCATCAAAGCATATTTATGCTGCGCTGCTCATTAAAATGTGAAGAGATTTCTAAAATAAAATAGTACTTCACATTTATTTTTTATTTCATGCTCGAGTTTCATGTTTCAGTGCTATGCTCATGTTTATAAAAT
>NZ_JAYJLK010000033.1:0-31728 GCF_051948795.1 Acinetobacter sp. Lyrl_1 | reverse complement strand
CAAGTTAGTATCATTATTCAGGATTGGCCTCAATCATAAAAATATTTTGCGGGCAAAAAGGAAATTGACTTGAAAAACAGTAATGAAGCCCCATATTCCTATTCAATTCTTCATTCAAACATCATTTTAAAATCATGCTTGATTGATCAATTCCAACCCTATTTAAAGCGAATTGTGCTATCATGCACGGTTTTTCACTGCCACAGATTCAACGAAGAGTAAGCAAAGATGAGCGATATGAATTCCCCTACTTCGCAAGTAGCGGCTCTGATTAGCCGAGGCAAAGAGCAAGGTTACCTAACTTACGCTGAGGTTAACGATCATCTCCCGGACTCAATCACGGAAAGCGAACAGATTGAAGACATTATTCAAATGCTTCAAGACGTCGGTATTCCTGTGCATGAACGTGCGCCTGAATCTGATGATGCAATGTTCGAAGACAATGCAGAAGCTGCCGACGAAGTTGCTGAAGAAGAAGCTGCAGCGGTACTTGCCTCTGTAGAAAATGAGCCTGGTCGCACCACAGACCCTGTGCGTATGTATATGCGTGAAATGGGTACGGTTGAGCTGTTAACGCGTGAAGGTGAAATTAGCATTGCGAAACGTATTGAAGAAGGGATTCGCGATGTACTTCACTCTATTGCCTACTGGCCAAACGCAGTGCAAGTGGTACTGCAAGAATATAAAGATTATGAAGCGGGTGAACGCCGCCTTGCCGATATTTTATCGGGTTATTTAGACCCTGAAACCGATGAAGAAATTCCAGAAGTTTTAGAAGACGAAGCCGATTTAGACAAAGAAGAAGACACCAGCGACAAACCAACCAAAGACGTCAAACTTGATGATGACGATGAGGAAGAAGAAGCTGAAACTGAAGAAGAATCTGAAGCAGATTCAGGCCCAGACCCAGAAATTGCCAAAATGCGTTTTGGTGAATTAGAACAAGCCTATCTTGCAAAAATTGCAGCGATTGAAAAACATGGCCGTGAAAGTGCTGAAGCTCAAGAAGCTTTAGAAGCATTGGCTACCGTGTTTATGATGTTCAAATTTACACCGCGTTTGTTTGATATCATTTCTGAAATGATTCGTGGCACACATGAACAAATCCGTACGGCTGAACGTGAAGTGATGCGCTATGCGGTGCGTCGTGGTCGTATGGATCGTACCCAGTTCCGTACTTCATTCCCAGGTCAAGAGTCTAATTTTGCTTGGTTAGATGAACAGATTGCCAAAGCTGCTGCAGATCAAAAAGGCTATTTGGAAAAAGTACGTCCAGATATTTTGGCTTTCCAACAAAAGATTGCCGATATTGAAAAAGAGCTAGGTCTAGATGTAAAAGGCATTAAAGACATTTCTAAACGTATGGCCGTTGGTGAAGCCAAAGCCCGCCGTGCGAAGAAAGAAATGGTTGAAGCCAACTTACGTCTGGTCATTTCGATTGCGAAAAAATACACCAACCGTGGTTTGCAATTCCTTGACTTAATTCAGGAAGGTAACATCGGCTTGATGAAAGCGGTAGACAAGTTTGAATACCGTCGTGGTTATAAGTTCTCGACTTATGCAACTTGGTGGATTCGTCAGGCGATTACCCGTTCAATTGCCGACCAAGCACGTACCATTCGTATTCCAGTACACATGATTGAAACCATTAACAAAATCAACCGTGTATCGCGTCAATTGCTTCAGGAAATGGGCCGTGAGCCAACTCCAGAAGAATTAGGCGAACGCTTGGAAATGGATGAAGTTAAAGTTCGTAAAGTTCTGAAAATTGCCAAAGAGCCGATTTCTATGGAAACGCCAATTGGTGATGATGAAGATTCACATTTGGGTGACTTCATTGAGGACAGCAACATCACCTCACCTGTTGATGCGGCAACCTCTGAAGGCTTAAAAGAAGCGACCCGTGAAGTGCTTGAAAACTTGACTGAACGTGAAGCCAAAGTTCTGAAAATGCGTTTTGGTATTGATATGCCAACCGATCATACTTTGGAAGAAGTTGGGAAGCAGTTTGATGTGACCCGTGAACGTATCCGTCAGATTGAAGCCAAAGCCTTACGTAAACTTCGTCACCCTTCTCGTTCTGAACACTTACGCTCGTTCTTGGAAAATGACTAAGATTGCTGCATAAATGAGCTATTGAAATTTTTAAATTCAGCCTCATTTATTCAACAAGACAAAAAACGCCTGCCCTATGCAGGCGTTTGATATAGAGATAGAGACACACGCTTATGACGTTATTCAACCGTACCCCATCTCGTGAACTACAAGAGCATCTTTGGGTGTTTCCAATGGATTACCCAATTAAACTCATTGGTGACGCGGGTGATGAACTGCGTATTGCTGTGCTTGAAATTTTAGTGAAGCACTTCCCTGAGTTTGATGCACAAAACATCAGCATTACCCCATCACGCACAGGCAAGTATCATTCAATTACAGCACAATTGCGTTTTGAAGAATTGGAACAAGTGCATGCCATTTATGCAGATTTGGCAGCTTGCCCACTGATTAAAACTGCATTGTAATTTTGTAGATTGATTTTCAAATAACACGCTTTCGGGCGTGTTTTTTGTTTCTGCGCTGCCAAAATCTTATTCAATCCACAAATCCCCTACAGCCGCCACATTTTCGTATAATAAAATCAATTTCTTGCTTTTATGGATAGGACTGCATCACTGTGGATACTGCACAACGGCCAAACCTGATTATTCGTCAATATCATGACCTGACTGACTATCAAGCTCGCTTTCAGGAAATGAAAGACTGGACTGAACAACGTGATGCAGACAGCCCTGACCAACTCTGGATTTTGCAACATCCGAATGTACTGACCCAAGGGCAAGCAGGCAAAGCCGAACATATTTTAATGGCGACAGATATTCCTGTGGTACAGACTGATCGTGGTGGTCAAGTCACATGGCATGGCCCAGGCCAATTGGTCGCCTACTTCATGTTTGACCTGAACCGTTTAGGCTGGAATGTCCGTACTTTGGTATCTTATGCTGAAAACTTGATGATTGAGCTGCTTAAAAAATACGGCATTGAAGCCTATGCCAAAGCAGATGCACCAGGGGTATATGTCAATGAACGAAAAATTGGCTCACTCGGTTTTAAAATTCGTAAAGGCCGTAGTTATCACGGTTTAGCCCTCAATATTGATTGTGACTTGACTGGTTTTCAAAGTATCAACCCTTGCGGCTATGCAGGTTTGGAAATGGTACGTGTGATGGATTTAGTCAATGACTATCCACATTTTGAAAACTTCTGCGCAGATATCATTGAAACTTTACAAAACAGCGGTTACTTTAATGACGTTCAAGTCATTCACGTATAAATGGCTTTCTTTTCAATAAGAAATAAAATAGAGTATTTACTCTAAATAATGATTTATAACACAGGGATTCAGCGCGTGATTTCAACTAAATCTGTGAAACCCGCTTTGCAACTGGCCTATGTCAAACTCATGATGGATGTGATTGGCAGAGGTTTAGTCATGGCAAGTCAGGTCGATGAAGAAATTAAACAGGAAGTTGCAAAATTCCCCAGCAACTTTGTGTTGTCTATGAAAGTTTTTCCGAATGGTCCAGCCTTTGTTGCCAAAGTCACTGCAGATCATCAATTAGAACTGTTACAGAATACGGCACAAAAACCCGATTTAACCATTACCTTTAAACACTTAAATCATGCATTTTTAGTGTTTTCATTTCAGGAAAGTACCGCACAGGCCTTTGCGCATGACCGCATGATTGCCGATGGTGATGTGTCTTATGCAATTCGCTTGGTACGTTGCCTGAACAAAATGGAAGCACTGATCTTGCCTAAATTACTGGCAGAACTGGCGGTAAAACAATATCCGACTGAACTCAGCTTAAAAGAAAAACTATCAGGTGCAGCCAATATCTATCTAAAAGTTGCCCAATCTTATTTCAAACGGAGTGCATAACATGGCGAAGCCTTATTACGAATTTTTTTGCCCAGTCAAAGTCATTGCAGGTCATGCAGCGCTTGAACATATTCCGTTTGAATTGGCGACACTCGGTTCGCAGCGCCCAATGATCATTACCGACAAAGGCGTGCGTTCCAACAATTTGCTTGCACCGATTGAAGCGGCTTTTGAATCTACCGATGCCGTGATTGGCTATGTTTTTGATGATGTCCCGCAAGATTCAAGTGTGGCAACAGTGCGTCGTGCGGCACAGTTGTACCGTGAAAATAACTGTGATGCCATTATCGCGGTGGGTGGCGGTTCAGTAATTGACACTTCTAAAGCCACCAATATTTTAGTCAGCGAGGGCGGTGATGACTTATTGCAATATTCAGGTGCGCATAACTTACCACGCCCACTGAAACCTTTTTTTGTGATTCCAACCACATCTGGAACAGGTTCAGAAGTGACTATGGTTGCGGTGGTATCCGACACCGAAAAGAACGTCAAAATGCCATTTGCATCGTATTACTTAATGCCACATGCAGCCATTTTAGACTCACGTATGACGCAAACTTTGCCACCACATTTAACGGCAATGACGGCTATGGATGCCATGACGCACGCCATTGAAGCTTATAGTTGCATGGCAGCCAACCCAATTTCTGATGCTTATGCTACTGCAGCAATTAAAAAAATCAGCAATAACCTGTTCAATGTATTAGACAACCCAAGCGATGAACAAGGCCGTTTGGAATTGGCACAAGCATCTACTATGGCGGGCATTGCATTTTCAAATTCCATGGTTGGTTTAGTGCATTCCCTAGGTCATGCGTTGGGTGCTGTGGCACATTTGCCACATGGACTGTGCATGAATTTATTCTTGCCATACGTGTTGGAATACAACAAAGACGTCAATGCCGATAAAATTGCCGAGCTGCTATTACCGTTGGCAGGCGCAGACGTCTATGCGCAAACCCCTGCACATTTACGTGCCGATAAAACCATTGCGACACTCTTAGCTATTCGTGACCGCTTATATGCACTGACCAAATTGCCACGCACTTTACAAGAAACTGGTAAAGTCAGCGAAGCACAATTAGATGAAGTCGCTGAAAAAGCCCTGAACGATGGTTCGATTATTTACAACCCGAAAGAAGCCAATTTAGAAGAACTCAAAGCTATCTTAAAAAAGGCTTGGTAATTCCTACAAAATAGGCGAACATAGCCGAAAATCTAGCCTGATGTTTTTCTAAACATCGGGCTTTTCATTGGTAGACTGCTGCGTCTGATGTTTTTTCATCAATATGGCGTTTTTTCTGCTAAAAAAGAAAGCAAAGATACTGACAAAGCGCGTCATTATGGAGTAGATTGGCGCGTTTTTACTTTTATGTAGGGGGGATTGTTCGTCTCAAACAATCCTGAACAAACATGACTGATCCTTGATCAACGATTAAGAGGATAACGCCGTTGACAAATATCTCTGGGACTCAATCGGCAGCTAAACTGCAAAAAACGCTAGGACTCTGGCACATTATTATTATTGGTTTAGCCTACATTCAACCGATGACGTTATTCGACACTTTCGGCTTAGTATCGGAAGAAAGTCATTTTCACGTACCCACATCTTATATTTTTGCACTGGTTGCCATTCTTTTAACTTCTTTAAGTTATGGTCACATGATTCGTCGTTATCCTTCTTCTGGGTCGGCGTATACCTATGCACAAAAATCGATTCATCCCAACGTTGGTTTTATGGTGGGTTGGTCATCTTGGCTAGATTATTTACTCTCGCCAATGGTCAACATCATCTTGGCGGTGATTTATCTGGAAGCCTTATTCCCTGATGTGAATCACTGGATTTGGGTGGTGGTACTCACGGCATTTATGACGGGTGTCAACTTGCGTGGCGCGCGTTTTGTCGCCAACTTTAACAGTATGATCGTTTTGGTACAGTTGGTGGTCATTGGCGTATTTACATGGATGATGTACACCAAACTTCAGGCAGGCTTCAATGCCGATGGTCCAATTACTGCCGAGCAACGTTATCAGTTATGGAGCTTAGAACCTTTCTGGAATGAACTTACTTCGGTAGGCGCATTGATTACAGGTGCAACCCTACTCTGCTTCTCATTTACAGGTTTTGACTCACTCAGCTCACTTGCAGAAGAAACCAAAGACACTGAAAAAACCTTACCGAAGGCAATGTTCTTAACTGCGCTAATTGCGGGTGTAATTTTTATTGTCAGCACCTATTTCATGCAGATTTTCTTCCCAAATGAACCGGGCAGCTACTTTAAAAATATTGCAGAAACGCAGCCAGAAATTCTACTCTTGGTAGGCGGCTCGCTGTTCCAGTCTTATGTGCTTGCCTTTGCTATTGTAACGGTAATGGCATCTGGTATTTCGGCTCATGCAGGCGTTTCGCGTTTAATGTACGTGATGGGTCGTGATGGCGTGATCAACAAAAAAATCTTTGGTCATATCAGCCCACGCAGCTATACACCTTCATACAATATTTTAATTGTAGGTGCTGTAGCGTTAACTGCTGGTTTTATGGACTTGGATTTTGTCATTTCATTAATCAGTTTTGGTGCCCTCACCGCATTTAGCTTTGTGAATTTATCGGTGATTTCACGTTACGCGCTACGTGATGGTCGTACCAAAGGCTTTAAAGACCTTCTCAATTTTGTGATCGTACCGTTGTGCGGCTTTATTGCAGTCTTTGCTTTATGGCTCGAAGTCGATGAAACTTCATTGAAGTATGGCTTATGGTGGGCGATGTTTGGGGTTTTATACCTCGGTTATAAAACCAAAGGCTTTAAACACCCTGCTCCGCAGCACAATGAGTTTGATGATCGCTAAGACAAATAGCATCTCAACCTCTTAAGATCAGGCGCTTTATGCGCCTTTTCTTATGCCTCAAATGGGTTTCAGCTTTAAAGCAGCAAAATAGCGAAAATAAAAAAGCTAAGTACAATTTTGTCTCAGCTTTTTATCTATCAATGCATACAATTACGATGAAGATCGCATCAAATTTGAAATGAATTGATGCTCAAATTAGAGCAATGCTTTAAAACCTTGCTGACGCCATGCCTCATACACAATCACAGCCGTTGCATTGGACAAGTTTAAACTACGTGAGTTTTCTGCCATGGGTAAACGAATCCAGTGCTGCTGCGGAAACAACATGCGTACGGCTTCTGGCAAACCGCGTGTTTCAGGCCCCATCAACAAGGCAACAGGTCGGTTTAAATCCGAAGTATGTGGTGTTTCTGTGCCTTTGGTGGTTAATGGATAAATCGCATCTAAACCCACGCCTTTGCTGTCTAAATCAGCCAAGCATTGCTCAAGATTGTCCCAAATCTGCATACGTGCCCATTCGTGATAATCCAAACCTGCACGTTTCAGCTTTTTATCATCCAACTCAAAACCTAATGGCTTAATCAAATGTAATTGCGCACCTGTATTGGCACACAAACGAATGATATTTCCTGTATTGGCTGGAATTTCAGGCTCATATAAAACAACGTGGATCACAAATTTTCTCTACTTTTCACAATCCCTCCCCAGCTCCCTTTAGAAAATGTAGGAACTCCCCTCTTTTTAAAAGAGGGGTTGGGGGAGATTCATTACCATTTCAACTGTTCACGTAAATTGACCACTTCACCAATAATGGTCAAGGTAGGCGCCTGAATGTGGTGCTGTGCGACTTTACTGGCAATATCCGCCAACGTCCCCACCACCACTTTTTGTTCAGGGGTCGTGCCTTTAGAAATTAAGGCGACAGGCATATCCGGCCGTTGTCCATGTGCAATCAGTTTTTCACAAATGCTTTCTAAGCCAACCAAGCCCATATACAGCACCAAAGTCTGGTGTTCATACACCAATTCTGACCACGGTAATTCAGGCGAACCTTCTTTTAAATGCCCAGTAAGGAAACGCACACTTTGCGCATAATCTCGATGAGTCAGTGGAATGCCTGCATAAGCCGAACAGCCCGAGGCTGCGGTGATGCCCGGTACGACCTGAAATGACACACCTGCTTCATACAATTCTTGAATTTCTTCACCGCCACGCCCAAAAATAAACGGATCGCCACCTTTTAAACGGCAAACTCGATTACCTGCTTGTGCATATTTCACCAATAATGCATTGATGCCTTCTTGCGGTACAGCATGGTTAGAACGTGCTTTTCCGACATAGACTTTTTCGGCATCACGGCGACACAATTCTAAAATAGGTGCAGACACCAAACGATCATAAATCACCACATCGGCTTGCTGCATTAAACGCAAGGCTTTTAAGGTCAGTAACTCAGGATCACCTGGCCCTGCACCAACCAAATACACCTCGCCTTTCGGTGTTTGCCATTCCGCTAAAGCCTGTTGGATACTTTGGTTTGCAGCGTCAAGATTGTCGTTGAACACCTGTTCTTTAAGAGGACTGGCATATAGCTCCTCCCAAAAAATACGGCGCTCATCTGGATTTACAATTTTCTGTTTTACTGCGGCACGCCACTGACCTGAAAACTCTGCCAGTTTGCCCATACCATGCGGAATGGTACTTTCCAGTTGTGTACGAATTTGACGTGACAATACAGGCGATGTGCCATTACTCGCGACTGAAATCACCAAAGGCGAACGGTCAATGATGGCAGGCACCATAAAACGGCAATGTGGTGGATCATCAACACTATTGACCAGCACATTTTCGGCTTCGCAAGCTGCAAAAACTTGCTGATTGACCAAATTGTTATCCGTTGCAGCAATCACCAAACGATAGTGACGTAACGCAGTAGATGGACTAAAAACATCCTGTACATACTGCCCCTGACTTTGTTGCACCAATTGCAATAAATTGACATCAATTTCAGGGGCAAGCACATCAACTTTTGCGCCCGCTTTAGCCAGTAACACCGCTTTGCGATAAGCAATATGCCCACCGCCCACAATCAGACAAGGTTGCTGCTGCAACTTTAACGAGATTGGAAAAATATCCACACTAAACCTCAATATTTAAATCTGATTGTAAGCAATTTCATCCTAAGTCGACCTGCACTCAACTTAGTCAATAAACTCTAAACCGCCCATGTACGGACGTAATACTGCAGGAATTTCAATCGAACCATCGGCACGTTGATAGTTTTCCATAACAGCCAATAAAGTACGTCCTACCGCCAAACCTGAACCGTTTAATGTATGCACAAATTCAGTTTTCTTTTGGTCGGCACGGTAGCGTGCTTTCATACGACGCGCTTGGAAATCCCCCATGTTTGAGCATGATGAAATTTCACGGTAAGTGTTTTGACTTGGCACCCAAACTTCTAAGTCATAGGTTTTGGTTGCGCCAAAGCCCATATCGCCACCACATAGAATAATTTTACGGTACGGTAAACTAAGTGCCTGCAAAATACCTTCTGCATGTCCAGTCAATTCTTCTAAAGCCTGCATTGAGGTTTCTGGTTTTACAATCTGCACCATTTCGACTTTATCAAATTGGTGCTGACGAATTAAACCACGAGTATCGCGACCATAAGAACCTGCTTCGCTACGGAAACAAGGGGTATGCGCTGCATATTTTAATGGCAAGCGTTCAGGATCAATGATTTCATCACGCACAAAGTTGGTTACTGGAACTTCGGCAGTTGGAATTAGATAGTATTCTTTTTCACCTTGTAATTTGAACAAATCTTCTTCAAATTTAGGCAGCTGACCTGTACCACGCAATGAATCTGCATTGACCAAATACGGCACATACGCTTCGGTATAACCATTTTGAACAGTATGTGTATCTAACATGAACTGTGTAATTGCACGTTGTAAACGTGCCAATGGCCCTTTTAAAACACTAAAACGAGAACCTGTTAATTTGGTTGCAGTTTCAAATTCCAAACCACCCATTATTTCGCCAAGGTCGGTATGATCTTTAATTTCAAAATCAAACTGGCGTGGTGTGCCCCATTTCAATACTTCTACATTATCAGCTTCGTCTTTACCTTCAGGCACAGACTCATCTGGCAAGTTTGGAATAGACAATGATTTAGCTTCTAACTCATCTTGCAACTCTGCCAAAGCCACTTCAGCGGCTTTGATTTCATCGCCAATAGCAGCCATACGCGCCATAATTTCAGAAGCATCACCACCTGCTTTTTTAATCTGACCGACTTGTTTTGCGCCCGAATTACGCTCTGCCTGTAATGCTTCGGTTTTAGATTGCAATTCTTTACGACGTGCTTCAAGTGCTGCCCACTCTGCCACATCTAATTGCACACCACGTTTTGCCAAGGCTAAATTTACAGCCTCAATATTATTTCTGAGTAATTTCGGGTCAATCATAGCCAATCTTGGAATAAGAAAAAAACTGGCTATAGTGTAAGCGCTTCGGGTTAAAAAATACAGTAACCCGATTCACGGCTGCACCTTATTACAGCAATCTCTGCGTATTTTTGTGCAATTTTATTGGCTAGGATACTGCGGCAAACTTGGCAAATATTCAGACTTTATTAATTTTTCTGTCGCGTAGTAAGGCAGAATCAACTCAGGCATACCTTCTGCATAAGATGCCAATTCATACAACGGGTAGACAAAGACCAAACCATTGGCGCCATAATAAAAATTATCGCTCAGTTTAAACTTTTCACGGGAAATATCATGTTCATCTAGCCAGTTATAATTATGGTTAAATAATTCTTCTGTCATTTTGGCTTCCGTATTGGGCAGCATAATATCTTGCAACGCCAAACGCTTTTTCTGTTTTAAATCAAAAGTCACAAATTCTTGGTGATGAATACCATGTGCTGCACCCGCAGGGTAACTATAGCTTTGCAAACTAAACGTCGCTAAATTGGCATGTTGCCCGATATAACGCACATAGCTCGAACTCTGACTCAGTCGCATAGGATCGGTTTCTTCTACCTTTGGCGTTGCAGTTGATGCCGCAGCTTCAGAAAATGCAATTGGGTCTGCCTTTTGCAAACGCTGCATAAAATATTCATCAATCCACGCCACATTGGTTTTTACTGTCTGAATATCGTAAGCAGTACAGCCTTCTTCATCACAAATTTGCTGTTGTGGCAATTTAAGCGCCACCACTTTAGCTTGAATCACAGGAATCTCGGCTGTGACAGATGCAGGCGCAGCTTGCTCAGTTTCGGTTTTAGAAGTTGCCTCACTCTTTGGCTGACATGCAGTCAACAACAGAACCGAACTTAAAGCGACAGCACCCAAAAACACCTGTGATTTTAAATATTGCATTAAATTCCCCTTCTACCACGATTCATAAAGTCCAATGATTAGAAATGCAAACCTGCACAAATCTTGCGATAAAATTGCTTCAATTGAATTAGTCAAGACTATAGATAACTCTCGCTGTTCAATCCTAGAGCAGTTGTGTAACGGAATAATCGGGGGATAAAGTTGCTTAAAATTAATGCTCATATTTTTGTATGATTATTTTTATTTTTTCATTATAAATCAAAATATTGATAACACATCATTAGTGCAAAATGATGATCTGTGATGACTCAGTCTATATCCTGCATATTGCAAAATGTGAATTATCCCAAGATTTATCCACAGAAATTGTGGATTTCTCGGGAAGAATATTCAAATAAATTTCCGCTATGCTGAAGCTGAAAACCTTCTCCCTGTGGGCATAGGTATCTACACAATTTCCATGTTTTGCGTTAAATTGAAGAGCATGCTCTTCAATTTTAACATCTCTCGCTTAGATCAGCGCCTTGTCAAACGTTACAACAACCTTGTTCAGTTCAATATGAATCCTCTTGCTTCACTTGCCCCTGCAATCAAAGATATTGCCTCTGCTCAAAAAAATAGTTTCGCAACGACGCAAGCTGTATGGCGGTTTTTAAATAATGATAAAATTTCATTTAAACAATTAAATGAACCTATTCAACAGCTTGCTTGTGATCAGATTAAGACATCGCTGCATCGCTATGCTTTAGTTATTCATGATTGGTCACAAATCCAATATGTGACACATCGTAATAAAACTCAAAAACTCCAAAGGACACATCAGTACGACTCAGGCTATGAATTACAAACGAGCTTACTTGTTGATGCTGCTTCTGGACTTCCTGTTGCTCCATTAGCTCAAACCCTTTCTAGTGCTTCAGGTTGCTATTCGACATTTAATGAGCAACAGACCGAACGTAAAACTCATTTAGACTCCCTTTCTGAACAAATACAAAAAGTTGAACAGTTTCCTCTTGAGAAAACCTGCGTACATATTATTGATCGTGAAGGAGATTCCATTGCTCATCTCAGGGAATTAAGCAGTCATGGTTTTCAATGGCTTATTCGAGCAAAGGAAGGCAATCGGATTGAGCATCAGGGTGAAATATGTAAAGTTGGAGAAGTTGCTGAACGTATCGAAATACAGCAAGTGAAACCCATTTCTTACAAGGGTAATCAACATATGCTTTATGTTGGAGAAACCAATGTTCGGCTTACCCGTGCTGCAAAATCAAATAAAAAAGATTCTTTAGGTCAAAGAGTTGCTCCTCAGAAAAGTGCTGCAATTGAGGCTAGACTGATTATTGCGGTGGTTAAAGATATTAATGATAAGACAGTTGCAAGATGGTCATTGATCAGCAATGTATCAACCGAGATTACCGCAGTGGAATTGACAACTTGGTATTACTGGCGTTGGTCAATCGAATGTTATTTCAAACTTCTCAAGCAAGCAGGTCATGATATTGAGTCATGGCTTCAGACTACCCCAGAAGCGATTTTAAGGCGTTTGCTGATCAGTTGTATGGCTTGTGTGTTGACGTGGAGAGTGCAGCGTTGTACAGATGAGCAAAATCAGAAAGTCCGTGCATTTTTGACTAGGCTTTCAGGTAGACAGCAGAAAAGAGGCAAGATAGAGAGTGCGCCTGCCATATTGGCAGGACTCTCGATTTTACTAAATACTCTTCAACTGCTCTCAGAATATTCAATAGATGAACTGAATGAAATCGCAACCATTGCACTAGGTACCTAAAGATGTGTAGATACCTATGCCCACAGGGAGAAGGCTAGGATAAGGAATAACAAATTATGCTTTTAAAAGAATGTATGAAAACATTCAATTATTGATCAATAATGTCCGTGCCTTTTGGTGGAGTAAAATTAAAAGTTGAGGCTGGTATCGCCGCATTGACTTTTACATTATTAAAGCGCACATGCGTGGTTTGTCCCAATGAGTCCTGTAAAATCATTAAGGTTGGCGCGTTACGCGCACCAAAACTAATGGTTAAACTCTGAAATACGCCATCATCACTTTTTGGGTATAAGGTGTAATAAGTCTTTGACTTATTCGGCTGGGTCACACGATACGACTGCATGATTTGATTGGTATTGCCCGAAAGCAACAACGCAGGCGTATTTGCCACTTGATCATCTAGGCTTTGGCGTACAGCTTGTTGTAAGTCTGGGTCATAAATCCATACGGTTTTACCCGTAGTCACAATTGTTTGTTTGGCTGGACTGGTGGTTTCCCAAAAGAATTTACCCGGACGCTCAACTTTCATAACCCCTTTAAAATTCTGGTTCATGTGCTGTGCCGATAAACCACGGTTTGGCAAAGCCTTGCCATTGTTGCTAACTTTTGTGGTTTGCTCAAAATTGGCGGTAAAACTTTTAATACCATTCAATTGTTTAACAAGGTTTGCTGTCGCTTGTTGCTCCGATGCTGCCACTGGCGCAGCAAACACTGTAGTACTCATGATTGGCGCTAAAGTGGTTGCACCCAATGCCACAGCACACATCGTTTTACGAAGCATATTCATAGATTCACCTTTTTATATTTGCTCAATCGCAATGTTTTGGATGTCCCATCTTAAACCAATTTCTGGCGCTAATATGATAGAAAATAAGAAGTTTTGTATGCTTATTAATATAAAATGTAGAAATTTATCCATCATGATGAAGAACTAAAAGTTATCCTTTGACCCTAATTTTCCATCATACAAGCATAAAAAAACCCACAATCACTTGTGGGTTTTTTCACTATTTCAGCTTACGCTTCAACAGATACGTAGCGACGGCCAAATTGACCTTTCACTTCGAATTTTACTACGCCGTCAGCAGTAGCAAATAAAGTATGGTCACGGCCCATACCTACGTTTGCACCAGCGTGGAATTCTGTACCACGTTGACGAACGATGATGTTACCAGCAGTTACAGTTTGACCACCGTAAACTTTAACACCTAACATCTTAGGATTCGAATCACGACCGTTCTTAGTCGATCCACCGGCTTTTTTAGTTGCCATGTCTATTTACTCCTAGTGATTAGCCTGCAATACCAGTAATTTTCAACTCGGTAAACCATTGACGGTGACCTTGTTGCTTACGGTAGTGTTTACGACGACGCATTTTAACAATACGGATTTTGTCGTGACGACCATGACCAACCACTTCTGCAGTTACTTTAGCGCCAGCAACAACTGGAGCACCGATTTGAACGTTGTCACCGTTTACAACCATTAATACGTCATCAAACGTAATAGTTGCGCCAGTTTCAGCTTTCAATAATTCAACTTTAAGGGTTTCACCCTCAACAACACGGTGCTGTTTACCACCGCTTTGGATTACTGCGTACATAATGTACTCCAAACATGCCCGTGTCGTCGTGCCGATAAAGGGATATATCGATCTTAAAACGAACGCCACTGGGGGTTATTCAAGGGCAAAGATTTTAAGCGATATTCGCACAAACAACAAGCCATTTACGGCAATTATTGCACAACAAGGTTGATTATTTAATACCCAGCCGCGTAAATGACTTTCTGCAGCCTCATCCATATTCAATGGATCAATCAATACAGACAGATTGTGTTGGCGTAAACTGCTGTGCTTGTTAAAATCATGCCCAACTTGAGCAAATAACTGAATTTACCCACAAAGTTATTGACTTCGTTTTCTAGTAGAATTAACAATTACAGCATTTGGCAGGTGCCTAACTATTGCATTCATTGCGTTATTTTCGCAGACTTAAGCAGTTTTCTTGGCTGTAACATAAGTTACAACTGATTCAACTAAGTTGTCATTCATTATTATTGAGGTTTCTCTTCACATGACCATCGACTTTAAGCAAGACATTCTCGCCCCTGTTGCTTCTGATTTTGCCGCGATGGATACATTTATTAATGAAGGGATTACCTCTAAAGTCGCGTTAGTGATGGCGGTTAGTAAGCATGTGGTCGAAGCTGGCGGTAAGCGCATGCGTCCAATTATGTGCTTACTTGCTGCCAAAGCTTGTGGTGAAGAAGATTTAGAGCGTCAACGTAAACTGGCTGCAATTATTGAAATGCTGCATACCGCAACTTTGGTGCATGATGATGTGGTGGATGAGTCTGGTTTACGTCGTGGTCGACCTACTGCTAACGCCACTTGGAATAACCAAACAGCGGTTTTAGTCGGTGACTTTTTAATCTCCCGCGCCTTTGACTTATTGGTCGATTTAAACGATTTGGTATTGCTAAAAGACTTTTCTACAGGGACTTGTGAAATTGCCGAAGGTGAAGTTTTACAATTACAGGCACAGCATCAACCTGACACTACAGAACAAATTTATTTAGACATTATTCACGGCAAAACTTCACGTTTATTTGAACTTGCCACTGAAGGTGCAGCAATTTTAACAGGCACGCCACAGTACCGTGAGCCGTTGCGTTTATTTGCAGGACACTTTGGCAATGCCTTCCAAATTATTGATGATATTTTAGATTACACATCAGACGCTGAAACATTAGGTAAAAATATTGGCGATGATTTAATGGAAGGCAAACCAACTTTGCCTTTAATCTCTGCATTAAGAAATACCACTGGCGAACAACATCAAATTATTCGTCGCAGTATTGCGACAGGTGGTACTTCTGACCTCGATCAGGTTATTGCCATTGTGCAGTCCTCTGGCGCTCTCGATTATTGCCGCCAACGTGCCACAGAAGAAACAGAAGCCGCTATTGCCGCTTTAGAAGCACTGCCAGACTCGGAGTATCGTCAGGCCTTAAAGAATTTAGCCTTATTGGCTTTACATCGCATTCAATAATTTAAGCAGCTTATGCATATAAAACTCAACGATTTATTTAGAAAAATGCAAGAACAGCTGGATACACCAAAAGCTGTTCTGGATGAAAATCTGCTGATTGAACTGGTCAATCGTATCCGTCCAAGTGACACTCAAGATTTAGAAGAAACTCATCAAAAGTTTCAAGCTTTCTTACAAGCCTTGCTGCTGACACCCGATGCCAGCTCAACCTTGCAACATTTTGTTTTACGTCTAATCAATCAATACAAACAAACCAGTTTATATGCCGACACGGGAATTTTATCGCTCGATGGTTTTTGGAATCAGTTGTTTCAGCGTTTGGGCGCGCACTTTTTACCGCTGATTAATGATGAAAGCCAACTGCAAGATTTAGTCCGTCGAGTTTTTCCACTACGTAGTGATAAATACTGGCTCGACAATATTGAAGATACCGAATGGCAGCAATTATTTACTTTACTGAATCGCGGACATGGCGGACAAACACAAAAATGCCTGATTCGCAGTGAAATTATTAAAGCTCTAACAGTGCTGTCATATCGGGTCAGCGGCATTGGTTTATATCCTGAATTTATTAGTGCCTATCCTGAACTAAGTGAATATGATTCACCTTTTTTGGCACAAAACCGCGAAATCAACGAGTTTATTCAGCTTTATAAAGTTGCCGATCAACAACACGATCAAATCAGTGCCATTCAACCACCCGATGCCTCTCAAGCTTTGGTGATGATTGACCAATGTCATGATGTCAGCAGTAAAATTCGTCGTGCCACCAAACGAACTGGCGTCAGCATCAGTCTGACCTACTTATTGTCTTTACTTGAACAATGTTTAGAGCGGATTGAACTGTTGCTGAATTTAATCGTGGCGCAAGACAAAGTCCGTTATGTTTCGGCAGGACAATTACTGGTAGATGTAACTGCGGCATTGTATAGCGAACGCAGTGTACGCTCCTTGCTTGCAGAAAACAGTGAGTTAATTGCCTTACAAGTCACTGAAAATGCCAGTAAAACGGGTGAGCATTATGTAAGTACCGACAAAGACGGCTTTTGGGGCATGTATAAAGCTGCGGCAGGTGCAGGTGTTTTAATTGCCACGATGGCGACTTTAAAAACCCTCGCCTCGCGTTTAGTGCTCGCTCCGATGATGCAGGCCATCATCAACAGCATGATTTATTCATTTGGTTTTATGCTGATTCATGTCTTGCACTTTACTGTTGCCACCAAACAACCCGCAATGACTGCTGCAGCATTGGCTTCTACGGTACAGCATCGTAAAGGCTCTAAAATGGCACAAATTGCCGAACTTGCTGCCTTAATTATTAATATTATCCGCACGCAGTTCGTCGCCATTTTGGGCAATATCTCGATTGCCATTCCAGTCGCAGCCTTAATTGCTTTTAGTTGGGATGCCATGTTGCATGAACCGTTGATGTCACATGCCAAAGCATCGAATATGCTGCACGACTTGAATCCGTTTACGTCACTTGCCATTCCGCATGCCGCCATTGCAGGGGTATTTTTATTTCTGTCTGGTTTGATTGCAGGTTATTTCGATAACATGGCGGTGTATCGTAAAGTCGGGCCGCGCTTAAAAGCTCATCTGCATTTAAAGAAGTTACTCGGACAAGAACGTCTCAATATATTTGCCAATTATATAGAACGAAACTTAGGGGCTTTGGCAGGTAATTTCCTGTTCGGGATTATGCTCGGCAGTACCGCTACGCTGGGTTATATTTTGGGTTTACCGATTGATATTCGCCACATTGCCTTCGCTTCTGCCAACTTTATTCAGGGTTTAATGAATATTAATGGCTCACCTGAAATTGGCCTGATTATTGTGTCCTTTTTAGGCGTACTGCTAATTGGTTTAACCAACTTATTTGTCAGCTTTACTTTAACCATTATTGTGGCATTGCGTGCGCGTCGGGTACGTTTTGAACAGTGGAAACCTTTGGCAAAATTGGTGCTGACTCACTTCTTAACCCGTCCAAGTGATTTCTTTTGGCCACCGAAACAACCAATTACAGTGGATGACGATTCATCCTCAAATACTGAACGAAATGCTAAAATTTAGTGCACATTTACATTGCGCACAAAGTAACAAAAAAAGAAATTCTTCTCATTTACATTGGCTTGAAATAAAGTGTACTGACTAGTACACTTTATTCCATTCATCAACCGTGCTCAAATCGGTTAAACTTACAGGGATTTTTAGCATGCCTAAAATACTGCTTTATCTCGGTAGTTTACTATTTATAATCAGTGTGTTAGTGCTAAACATTCCAAGTTGGCAACAATTTGATGTTGCCAGTGTGGAGTTTTTAAGTACCCAGCGCACCGCACATTTGAATCAATTGGCAATCACACTTTCTGTATTCGGTGGCGTGCCATTTGTATTATTTTTAACCTGCCTATGGTGTTTCTATTTGGCATGGTATAAAAAATACACAAAAATTGTTTTTATCAGTGTAGGACTGGTCGTAAGTATTGCGCTTTCATGGCTGCTCAAATACCTATTCGCGCGACCTCGCCCGCCTGAAGCATTGCATTTGGTGGAAACTTTTGGCGCATCATTTCCAAGCGCTCATAGTTTTTATGCTGCAACTTTAGGTTGTTTGGTGATTTACCTGAGTTTGCAACATCCAGCGCATAAAATTTTGTCTGTGTGCGCGTGGTTATGGATGTTGCTGATGGGCATTTCCCGTGTGTATCTGGGAGTGCACTATCCTTCAGATGTCCTCTCCGGTTGGAGCATAAGTTTTATTTGGATCACATTGTGGTATCTGTTTTGCGCTCAATATCTGCAAGACAAACCAATATATAAGTTTAGATAAAAATCTAATAGAGGTGAAAGAATGATGTCTGCAAAGCTTTGGGCTCCTGCCCTGACTGCTTGCGCATTAGCCACAAGTTTAGCACTTGTGGGTTGTAGCAAAGATCCAAAAGATGCACAGCAAGCAGGTGCAGCTCAGCAAATGCCACCGACTGAGGTTGGCGTACTGGTGGCACAGCCACAAAGCGTGGAACAGTCTGTAGAACTGTCTGGACGTACCACAGCCTTTGAAATTTCAGAAGTTCGCCCACAAACCAGTGGTGTGGTTCTGAAACGCTTATTTACCGAAGGCAGCTACGTACGTGAAGGTCAGGCGCTTTATGAAATTGACTCACGTACCAACCGTGCCAGTCTAGACAGTAGCCGTGCAGCACTTACCCGCCAGCAAGCGCAATTGAATGTGCTACGCATTAAAGAAGGTCGTTACCGTCAGTTGGTGGGCAGCAATGCAATCTCTAAACAAGAATATGATGACATTGTGGCACAAGTAAAACTTGCCGAAGCCGATGTTGCTGCGACTCAAGCAGAAGTACGCAATGCCGAAATTAACTTAGGTTATTCGACTGTACGTGCCCCAATTTCAGGGCAAACCAACCGCTCTACTGTGACTGCAGGTGCATTGGTTACTGCCAGTCAGGCGGAACCGTTGGTGACTATTCAACGCTTAGACCCAATTTATGTAGACATCAATCAGTCCAGCGCAGAGTTACTACGTTTACGTCAGCAATTGAGTCAAGGTAGTTTAAATAGCAGCAACAACACCAAAGTGAAATTAAAACTTGAAGATGGCAGCTACTACCCTGTTGAAGGTCGTTTGGCTTTTTCTGATGCCAGCGTGAACCCAGAAACAGGCACCGTGACTTTACGCGCCGTGTTCCCAAATTCAAATCATTTATTATTGCCGGGTATGTTTGCCACTGCGCAAATTGTGCAAGGTGTGATTCCTAACGCAATCTTAATTCCACAAGCTGCGATTAGCCGTACCCCAACAGGTCAGGCAATGGCAATGATTGTGAATGCCAAAGGTATTGTTGAACCGCGTCCTGTGACCACAGTTGGTACGCAAGGCAGCAACTGGATTGTGACTGAAGGTTTGCAAACTGGCGATAAAGTGATTGTCGAAGGTATTGCCAAAGTAAAACCTGAACAGCAAGTGGTCGCTAAGCCGTATCAACCGCAAGGCGCTGCTCCACAAGCCGCACCTGCTGCACCAGCAAAATCGGGTGATGCCCAACCAGCCTCAGAAGCCCAAGCCACTGAACCAAAAGCTACTTCAAATGCATAAGGAGTAGACGTTAATGGCTCACTTTTTTATTCATCGCCCCATTTTTGCATGGGTGATTTCATTGGTAATCATGTTGGCGGGGATTATTACCCTCACCAATATGCCAATTGCCCAATATCCGACCATTGCACCGCCAACGGTCACCATTGCTGCAACCTATCCGGGTGCATCTGCTGAAACTGTGGAAAACACAGTAACGCAAATTATTGAACAACAAATGAACGGTTTGGATGGTCTGCGCTATATTTCATCCAACAGTGCGGGGAACGGTTCTGCATCCATTACGTTAAACTTTGAACAAGGTATCGACCCAGATATTGCACAGGTTCAAGTACAGAACAAATTGCAATCTGCTACGGCGCTCTTGCCTGATGATGTGCAACGTCAAGGCGTGAAAGTGACCAAATCAGGAGCGAGCTTCTTACAGGTTCTCGCTTTTTATTCGCCTGATGAAAGCCTGTCTGCCGATGATATTAAAGACTATGTTAACTCTAACATTTCTGAACCGCTGAGCCGTGTTGCAGGTGTGGGTGAAGTACAAGTCTTTGGTGGCTCATACGCAATGCGTATTTGGATGGATCCTGCCAAAATGGCAAGCTTGCAAGTCACACCAAGTGATATTGCTCAAGCGATTCGTACCCAAAACGCACAGGTTGCGGTAGGTCAATTGGGCGGTGCGCCTGCAATTCAAGGTCAGGCTTTGAATGCTACGGTAACTGCACAAAGCTTGCTGCAAACACCTGAACAATTCAGCAATATTTTTCTAAAAAATACCGCTTCGGGCGCTCAAGTGCGCTTGGGTGATGTGGCACGAATTGAACTTGGTGCAGACAACTATCAGTTTATTTCTAAATACAACGGCAAGCCTGCGGGCGGTGTCGCAATTAAATTATCTACAGGTGCTAACGCCCTAGATACTGCTGCTGCTGTGGAAGAACGCCTCAAGCAATTACGTCCTAACTACCCTGCGGGTTTAAAGGATGAGTTGGCTTTTGATACCACGCCATTTATTGAACTTTCGATTAAGAGTGTTGTTAAAACCTTAATTGAAGCGATCATTTTGGTCTTTATTGTGATGTTCCTGTTCTTGCAGAACTGGCGCGCCACAATTATTCCAACTATGGCCGTACCTGTGGTGGTACTGGGTACCTTTGCCGTGATCAACATGTTTGGCTTCTCGATTAACACCCTGACCATGTTTGCCATGGTACTGGCGATTGGTCTATTGGTCGATGACGCAATTGTCGTGGTGGAAAACGTAGAACGTGTCATGGTCGAAGAACATCTTGACCCTGTGGCGGCGACTGAAAAGTCGATGAAACAGATTTCAGGCGCACTGATCGGGATTACCTCGGTATTGTCTGCGGTATTCGTACCTATGGCATTCTTTGGTGGGACTACAGGCGTTATTTATCGTCAATTCTCAATTACGCTTGTGACTGCAATGGTGTTGTCACTGGTCGTAGCGTTGACCTTTACCCCTGCCCTATGTGCCACGATTCTTAAACAACACGATCCAAACAAGCCTGAAAGCAACGGTATTTTTGCGCGTTTCTTCCGCTGGTTTAACCGCAGTTTCGATAAGCTCTCGGTTAAATATCAAGGTGGTGTTAACCGCATGACGCATCATAAAATCTTCTCGGGGGTTTTATATGCAGTGGTACTGGGCATTATTGTGTTAGTGTTCCAAAAACTACCATCATCATTCTTGCCTGATGAAGATCAGGGCGTGGTGATGACATTGGTACAACTCCCACCAAATGCAACTTTGGAACGTACTGACGCCACTATGACCAGCATGACCAACTTTTTCAGAGAAAATGAAAAAGAGCATGTGCAGTCGGTATTTAGTGTTTCAGGCTTCTCTTTCTCAGGCGTTGGTCAAAACGCAGGTATGGCGTTCATTAAGTTAAAAGACTGGAGTGAGCGTACAAGCCCTGAATCTCAAGTTGGTGCAATTATCCAGCGTGGTATGGCACTGAACATGATTGTGAAAGATGCCACTTACATCATGCCATTACAGCTTCCTGCGATGCCAGAATTAGGTGTCAGCTCAGGCTTTAACTTGCAACTGAAAGATGCTGCGGGCAATGGTCATGAAAAACTCACCATGGCACGTAATATTGTGTTGGGTGAAGCATCTAAAGACCCTCGCTTAATGGGCGTACGTCCAAATGGTCAAGAAGATACACCACAGTACCGTATTATTATTGACCAAGCGCAAGCAGGTGCGGCAGGTGTCAGCATTGCTGAAATCAACAGCACCATGGGCATGGCTTGGGGTGGTTCGTACATCAATGACTTTATTGACCGTGGTCGCGTGAAAAAAGTCTATGTGCAAGCCGAATCTGATTCACGCATGATGCCTGAAGACCTGAACAAGTGGTATGTCCGCAACAACCGTGGTGAAATGGTGCCATTCTCTGCCTTTGCAACAGGTGAATGGACTTATGGTTCACCTCGTTTGGAACGCTATAACGGCGTATCTGCCAAGAACATTCAGGGTGCACCTGCGCCAGGTGTCAGCTCTGGTGAAGCCATGCAAGCGATGGAAGAAATTGTCGCAAAACTTCCATCTATGGGCTTAAACGGCTTTGACTATGAATGGACAGGTTTATCACTTGAAGAACGTGAATCGGGCGATCAGGCACCATTCCTCTATGCACTGTCATTACTGATTGTATTCTTGTGTTTGGCAGCCTTGTATGAAAGCTGGTCTATTCCATTCTCGGTGCTGTTGGTGGTACCGTTGGGTATTGTCGGAGCATTATTGCTCACCTTCGGGGGCATGATCTTGTTCAAAAACCCGAACCTATCCAACAACATTTACTTCCAAGTGGCAATTATTGCCGTGATTGGTTTATCAGCCAAAAACGCGATTTTGATTGTGGAATTTGCCAAAGAGCTACAAGAAAAAGGTGAAGACCTGTTTGAAGCGACCTTGCATGCTGCAAAAATGCGTTTACGCCCAATCATTATGACCACTTTGGCCTTTGGTTTTGGTGTATTGCCGCTTGCACTTTCATCAGGTGCGGGTGCAGGTAGCCAACACTCAGTAGGTTATGGTGTGTTAGGTGGTGTGATTAGCTCAACCTTGTTAGGGATCTTCTTTATTCCTGTATTCTATGTCTGGATTAGAAGTATCTTTAAATACAAACCAAAACAACAAAATAATCAGGAGCATGTATCGTGATGCAAAACTTATGGTCGCATACAGGCCGTGGTATTGCGGTTTCTGCCCTCGCGCTTGCTTTGACAGCTTGTCAAAGTATGCGTGGGCCAGAGCCCGTCGCTCAGGCAAGTATTCCAAGCAGCTATACTGCTGCTGCATCGGGTACTTCAGTGGCTGAACAAGGTTATAAAGATTTCTTTGCCGATCAACGCTTATTACAAGTTTTGGATATGGCATTGAACAATAACCGTGATTTACGCACAGCGACGCTGAATATCCAACGTGCCCAACAAGCCTATCAAATTACCGAAAACAACCAGTTACCTACCATTGGTGCTAGCGGTGGCGTACTGCGTCAAGACCAAGGTACTGCTTTAGGCACACACACACGCTATAACGTTGGTTTAGGTGTAACTGCCTACGAACTAGATTTTTGGGGTCGTGTACGCAGCTTAAAAGACAATGCATTAGATAACTTCTTGGCAACTCAAAGCTCGCGTGATGCCACACAAATTGCCTTGATTGGTCAGGTGGCGCAAGCATGGCTCAACTATTCTTTTGCCAATGCCAATTTAAAACTGGCAGACCAAACCTTAAAAACACAGCTTGAGTCTTATAACCTCAACAAAAAGCGTTTTGATGTCGGCATTGATAGTGAATTACCTGTCCGTCAGGCACAAATTTCTGTTGAAACTGCACGTAATGATGTCGCCAACTACAAAACCCAAGTCGCGCAAGCACAAAACTTGCTGAACTTGTTGGTGGGCGAACAAGTTCCAAGTGCGTTATTGCCAACGCAACGTGTGACGCGCATTACCAAAACTACCGCAATTGACGCTGGTTTACCAAGTGACTTGCTGAATAACCGTCCTGATATTCGTACTGCAGAGTATCGACTATCGGCTGCGGGTGCCAATATTGGTGCAGCAAAAGCACGTTTATTCCCAAGCATTAGCCTCACGGGCAATGCAGGCTATGCATCAACTGACTTGAGTGATTTGTTTAAATCAGGCAGTTTTGTTTGGGCAGTGGGCCCGAGCATCGACTTGCCAATTTTTGATTGGGGCACACGCCAAGCCAACATCAAAATTTCAGAAACGGATCAACAAATTGCTTTGGCTGACTATGAAAAATCAATTCAGTCTGCATTCCGTGAAGTGAATGATGCTTTGGCAGTTCGTCAAAATATTGGTGATCGTTTAGCGGCACAAAAACGCTTGGTTGATGCGACCAATACCACTTATAAATTATCTAATGCACGCTTCCGCGCAGGCATTGACAACTATTTAACCGTGTTGGATGCACAGCGTACGTCTTATGCAGCAGAACAAGGTTTATTGTTGTTGGAACAAGCCAATTTGAACAATCAGGTGGAGTTGTATAAATCTTTGGGTGGCGGTGTGAAAGCCAACACTTCAGATGCTACTTCGCAACCTGCATCATCGGCAGAACGTAAAGCGCAATAAGCCTTTGCGTCTACCTTAAATTTGCTGCTTAACAGCTCAATACATACAGACACATACAGACTAAATCAGCTCACTTCGGTGGGCTTTTTTATTGCTTTTTGCCAGTACATTTCATATCTTCAATACGTCTTGTTTTTAAATATTAGAATCTTATGTTGCTTAGTAATCTTGAATCTGTACCAGGTCATCGTATTTCACGGCAAATTGATGTGGTCTATGGCAGCACCGTACGCAGTAAGCATGTGGGGCGTGACTTCTTGGCAGGACTCAAAAATATTGTCGGTGGTGAATTAACGGCTTATACCGAATTACTAGAAGAATCACGCCAAGAAGCGATGGATCGTATGATTGCTAAAGCACGTGGTTTAGGTGCCAATGCTATTGTTGGGATTCGCTTTTCTACTTCAAATATCGCTCAAGGTGCTTCGGAATTGTTTGTTTATGGTACAGCAGTGGTGGTCGAGGCAGATATTCCTAAACTTCCAGACCCATTTCCAGCATCACACTAAAGCAAAGATTATTGAACAGGAATAACATCACATGGATAATTTAATTCTGCAAATTGTTGTCTTTGCGATTTTATTTGCCGTAGGCTTTGGTTTTGGGCGACACAACGAACGCAAACATTTCAAATATTTAGCCGAGCAAGAACTGCGTTTAAGTTATATTCAGATTGATAATAACCGCTTCCAGACCAGTCCCAATTTTGGGCAATTGATACACAGCAATGTGGTCATTTCTCATGATTATTTTAAGTTTGTGATTGCCAATATTCAGAACTTCTTTGGCGGGCGCTTGACCAGTTATGAAAGTATTGTCGAGCGGGCGCGTCGTGAAGCCATCGTCCGTTTAAAATTAGAAGCTGAAAAAATGGGCGCAAATCATATTATGGGGCTGCGTTTAAGCACCACAGAATTGGGGATGCAAGGCGGCATGGTCGAAGTCTTTGCTTATGGAACGGCGGTTCAAAATAGCGTTAGTCAATTCTCTGCAAAACGCTGAGTACATCTTTCAGCGTTTGTAAAGAATTTAGTATAAATACTGATCTCGATAAGGCTGAGGAATTTGATATTGCCGACCATCAAATTTTAAAGTGAAACGCTGTTGAGTAGACACTCTTTTAGTTTCTTTGCAATTTTCTAAATCGCCCGACATTTCATAATGTTGAATACGATCACGTAATTGCATATCAAAATATTGTCGAGTTGTATTTCGCAAGATCATTAAAATAGCTTTGCTTTCTATTACTTTGGCATTACAACGTGTATCGGTTTCTGCCTGATAGTGCGCTACGATTAAGCCGTTTAAAATTTTCTTGTTATGTTGTAAATCATATAAATCGAGTACTTGCGCCGAAAAAGGATTGGCACTTGAACGTCCTGCATAATTCCTTCTTAAACCAATTGCCCTTAAGCTTTCAGAAACTTGATACGGCGCCAAATCTAATTGGATAGAACGCAGTTCAATTGCATCTGAAGGCAAAAGCTCTTTCACGTGATAGATTGAATGAAGCTTTTGCGTTTTACTATTTACGGTTAAAAAAGTCAGCTGATAATCATCTACAGGTTGATCATCTTTTGTCTGAGTTTCAGCATAAGCAATTAAAGTTTGTTCAGGAACATTGGGGAAATCCGCACAAGCCAAAAAGTCCTCATTCACTGTGGTTGTATTTGTGTGCTGTCGTAAAATCTTTTCAATATATTCAGGTTGTTTACACAACGAATCATCGTTTGTTTGTAATTTGGCAAATGTCGTTTGAGTCATCCCTAAGAAAGCGAAAAGCCACGCGCTGATAAATAAAAAAATACCTTTCATCATTAAACGCATGGCTCATCCTTCTTTTTGTTTTTATTATTTTATTTTGAAGTCACTTTGATTAAAAATTACTTCACTTTGGTTTTACGAATCATTTTATATAAAGTACTTGGCGATAAACGCGACACCAACACGCCCAGTTTTTCTTTAGCGCCCCCGACCACGATATATTCATCGCCTGCCATGAGTGCTTTAACTGTATTTTTAGCAAAAACATCGGCATCTAAACCATTTTCAATGGCTTCATCTTGATGTCCTTGTGGTTTGCCTTCACCATTCAACGCATTAAAAGACACATTGGTATTTACAAAGCCTGGGAAAACAACTGAAACCTGTACGCCCTGCTCCGCTACTTCGGCACGCAAACTATTCGCCCACATGTGAATGGCACTTTTCGCTGCAGAATATGACGCGCGATATTGCGTACCCAATAATGCTGCAACACTAGATACAAAAATAATGCGACCATGTTTTTGCTGTAAAAAGGTCGGCAAGACAGTTTTGGTCAGAAAGACCTGAGAAAAATAATCCACTTCCATAATGGTGCGTTCAGTCTGCATAGTGGTATCGGCAATTAAAGCGCGCTGACTTAAACCTGCATTATTAATTAGCCAGTCAATGCGTCCTTTACGTGCCAACACTTGTTCATACGCATGTAACACCTGACTTTCATTGGTAATATCTGCACATACAGAAAGATGACGTTCAGGATTCAGCAAACTCACGCGTACTTTTTCAAGTTCTTCATAACGACGTGCGGTTAAAATCACTTGTGCACCTTGTAAAGCACACTCTTTTGCTAATGCCTTACCAATGCCAGAAGATGCACCTGTAATCCACACCACTTTATGTTCCAAGTTTTCCCGTTTTGCCATAACCGTTTGTCCGCGTTATTTAAAATTTTAAGTCATCAAAATTTAAATCTTGGGCTTTGCAGGATGCTGCAAAAACCCAAGAAAATGGTTTAAATATATCTCTGCACTTTCTAAATCGAATTGCGCACCCATTTTTTCTAGGCGTTTATACCCCAGTTGCGTAGTCAAATGAATCACGCCGTTTAAAGTTTTATCGACCACCAAATTAAATTTCAGCATTTTTTTCGGATCACGAATTAAATAACCCACGCCCTGATCAATAATTTGAGTAAACCCTTTAAATGCAGGCGCAATACATGCACTGTTGCCCTGCCGAATTTGCTCAATACAACCCAACGTTTCTTTCATAACAATACTATCGACAGGATAAGTCACAAAACCTTGCCCTTCCTGCTGATACATCATGCTTGCCAGATAATTCACCATAGGCGTTAAGCGTTCATTGCCAAAAAACGACACCGACCATGGCATATATTTTTGCATGGTTTGTATGACTTGCTGAATAATTTTTTCAGATTCACCATCCAGTGAATGACTAGAACGTGACAATTCACCAAAAAGTTGCTCAATAATTTCACAAGAAATATCGGTCAGTACCGCCCCCAAAGCTTTAGATAAACTTTCCGATTCACCTGCATTGAGTTGTTGATGAATGTGTTGAAATCTTTGATATGTTTCTGGTTTTAATTTTAAAGATACAGCATAAGTCATAACTGAACTTGCCTATTTTGACCGTATTGATGTGTTTTCATCTATTTTAAAATCCATTGCTTAAACCCAGTTTAAAACAGTGTTACAGGCAACGAAGAACTTGAAGTTTTTATCATACTTGTCGCCCATCATACGATGAGTTTGCCCAACTGCCAATTGCGATAAGTTTGGCTGAGTTGAATCTCGCTTAGCGGGCAATTTTTTTGCTACAATAGTTGCAATTTTTTATTCACTTTTAACCTGTTCTTACTATGACTGATTCAGCGCAAAATATTGCTACAACCTACGATCCTACCGAGATCGAGAAAAAATGGTACAAGACTTGGGAAGAAAACGGCTACTTTAAGCCGTCTGAAAAAGGCGAATCATTCTGTATCATGATTCCGCCGCCAAACGTCACAGGTAGCTTGCACATGGGTCATGGTTTTAACAACGCCATTATGGATGCCCTCACGCGCTTTAACCGTATGTCGGGTAAAAATACTTTATGGCAACCGGGTACAGACCACGCGGGTATTGCCACACAAATGGTAGTAGAGCGTCAATTGGGCGCGCAAAATATCAGCCGCCATGACTTAGGTCGTGAAAAATTCATCGAAAAAGTCTGGGAATGGAAAGAACAATCTGGCGGTAACATTACCCGTCAAATCCGCCGTTTAGGTTCTTCGGTAGATTGGTCACGTGAACGCTTCACTATGGACGAAGGCTTATCGAATGCGGTGAAAGAAGTTTTCGTGAAATTACACGAAGAAGGTTTAATTTACCGCGGCAAACGCCTTGTAAACTGGGATCCAAAATTACAAACTGCCCTTTCTGACTTAGAAGTTGAGTCGGATAAAGAAGAACAAGGTTCATTGTGGCACTTCAAATATTTCTTTGAAGATAAATCACTACGCACTCACGATGGTAAAGATCACATTGTAGTGGCAACCACTCGTCCTGAAACATTGCTGGGTGATACTGCGGTTGCGGTTGCCCTTGATGATGAGCGTTACTCGCACCTTGTTGGTCAAAACATCATCCTCCCAATTACAGGTCGTGCCGTTCCAATCGTAAAAGATGAGTATGTCGATAAAGAATTCGGTACAGGTTGTGTAAAAATTACCCCTGCACACGACTTCAATGACTATGAAGTGGGTAAACGCTGCGAATTGCCAATCATCAATATCTTCAACAAAAATGCTGAAGTATTGGCTGAGTTTGAATATATTGCGAAAGCAGGCGAACAAATTTCTAAAACCATTCCTGCACCTGCAGACTACATTGGTTTAGAGCGTTTTGAAGCACGTAAAAAATTAGTTGAACAAGCGGAAAGCGAAGGTTGGTTAGATCAAATCCAACCGTACACCTTGAAACCACCTCGCGGTGACCGTTCGGGCGTAATTGTTGAGCCATTATTGACTGACCAATGGTATGTGAAAATTGCACCGTTAGCGCAACCTGCAATTGAAGCAGTGAAAGATGGTCGCATCAAGTTCGTGCCTGAGCAATACAGCAATATGTATATGGCGTGGATGAACAACATTCAAGACTGGTGTATCTCGCGTCAATTGTGGTGGGGTCACCGTATTCCTGCTTGGTACGATGCTGAAGGCAATGTTTATGTAGGTCGTAACGAAGAAGAAGTTCGTACGAAAAATAATATCCCTGCCGATGTTCAATTAAACCAAGACGAAGACGTATTGGATACATGGTTCTCCTCTGCGCTTTGGACATTCTCGACCTTAGGTTGGACGGGCGATGCCAAGAAAGATGCAGAAAACTACTTCTTAAATACCTTCCACTCCACTGATGTCTTGGTGACAGGTTTTGACATCATCTTCTTCTGGGTTGCTCGCATGATCATGCTGACCATGCACTTCATGAAGAATGAAGATGGCACGCCACAAGTACCGTTCAAAACAGTTTACGTTCACGGTTTGGTACGTGACAGCGAAGGTCAAAAAATGTCGAAGTCTAAGGGCAACGTGCTTGACCCATTAGACTTGATTGACGGTGTAGATCTTGAAACTTTAGTACAGAAACGCACGACGGGTTTGATGAACCCGAAACAAGCAGCGAAAATTGAAAAATCGACCCGCAAAGAATTCCCAGAAGGGATTCAGGCTTATGGGACAGATGCAGTTCGTTTTACCTTCTGTGCATTGGCAAACACAGGTCGTGACATCAAGTTTGATATGAAACGTGTGGAAGGTTACCGTAACTTTGCCAACAAAATCTGGAATGCAACTCGTTTTGTATTGATGAATGTTGAAGGTCAAACGGTTGGTCAAGAAGCACGTCAAGACCTTTGGGAATTGCCTGAACAGTGGATTGTGAGCCGTTTACAAAAGGCGGAGCAAGCTGTTCATCAAGCATTTGCAACTTACCGTTTAGACTTGGCTGCCCAAGCGATTTATGACTTTATTTGGAATGAATACTGCGACTGGTATGTAGAGCTGACCAAACCTGTTCTGAATGATGAATCTGTTTCTGAAGAGCGTAAAGCCGAAGTGCGTCGTGTATTGCTTGCGGTGATGGAAGCTTCTTTACGTCTTGCTCACCCAATCATGCCGTACTTGACAGAAGAAATTTGGCAAACCCTTGCGCCAATGATTGGCTTGGGTGGCGAAACCATTATGTTGGCAAACTACCCTGTTGCAGATGAGGCCAAAATTAACGAACAAGCCGAAGCAGATATGCAATGGCTACAAGGTTTAATTGGTGCGGTGCGTAACATTCGTGGTGAAATGGGTCTAGGGAATGCTCGCTTATTGCCTGTTCTTCTGCAAAATACCACTGAAGCAGAAAAAGCACAGATTGCACGTATTGAACCATTGTTTAAAGCATTGGCGAAAGTTGAGAGCATTACCTTCTTGGCAGATGGCGAACAACCGCCATTGTCTTCATCTTCTGTAGTGGGTCACGTATCTGTATTCGTTCCAATGAAGGGCTTAATTGACCCGAAAGCGGAATTGGGTCGTCTACAAAAAGACTTAGACAAGGTTCAAAAACAGCATGACCAAATTGCCACTAAACTTGCAAATGAAGGTTTTGTGGCGAAAGCCCCTGCTGCTGTGGTTGAGGGCGAGAAAGTAAAACTTGCTGAATTTGCAGATCAGTTAGCGAAGATTAAAGCGAATATGGAGCAGATTGCGGCGCTTTAATGAGTTGTTAATTTAACCCAATTTATAGTATAAAGGGCTGATTATTCAGCCCTTTATTTTTCATATGATTCATATAGCTTTAGATACTAGTGGTATTGGAAAAACTAAAAGCCAAAAAGAAGCCTCATATTTAGCACTTAAGCGGTTAATAAAAGCAAACCAATTAACTATCCATGCACCTTATGTTGTAAAAAGAGAATTAGAAACACAAGAATTGGAATATTATTTAAAAGAATATCGCTTACTCAAAGAAAGCCTTAGAAAGTTCCTAAGGGTTCCAAAATCAGAAGTAGTACATAAAATTATTAATGATATTCAAAAAAAAATTGAAGAATCAGAAGATATTATTAATAACCCGAATTACGGATAAGAAAAGCCCTTGAAAAAAAGGTAGTTAGAGCCATTTAGAAAGTTACGACACAACCCAAAGGCTCTAACTACCATG
>NZ_JAYJLK010000032.1:0-37163 GCF_051948795.1 Acinetobacter sp. Lyrl_1 | reverse complement strand
TATAGTGTTTTGGCTGTTTTAAGTGTGGCAACTTTAGCTGCGTGTAGTAATCAGCCTATCAATGAACAAACTCAGGTGCCACAGACCATGCAAAATTGTGTCCCAGAATCTGCTGCGCAGTTAGTTGGTAAAACAGGTTTGACTGAAACACAAATTAAAGCGCTTACCCGAGCTGAAATTGTGAGAATGGTTACACCAGGTCAGCCTGTAACAATGGATTATCGTATGAATCGAGTCACTGTGGTGGTCGATCCGAAAACTAAAATTATTCTACAAGCTTCTTGCGGCTAAACAATTTTAAGAAATTTTCTCAATATTACCCTGAAAATTTGATCTGATTTTCAGGGTTTTTCGTTTTAATCAGCCAATCACTCAAAATTAAAGTACTACAGTGTTAATATATCGGTTGTCTTAAAATTTTAGATCAGGTTAGAAATGCACTTATTTATGTGTTTGAAAAATCAAGGAAATATACATTGATGCAAGCCTTGAATATATCGACACGTTTAGGTGGATTCTACTTTTTCTACTATGCAATTGTTGGGACGTTTTTGCCTTTTTGGAGCCTGTACTTAGAAGATCAGGGCTTTAATTATCAGGAAATTGGTGTTTTATCTTCCATTGCCATTTTAACTCGATTTTTCGCGCCTTTTATTTGGGGATGGATTGCAGATAAATCAGGCAAACGGATGCTTTTGGTACGCATCGCAACTTGGATGGAAGCCAGCATTTGGTTACTGATTTTTATTGTTCCGAATAGCTTTCAGTCTGTTGCATTACTTATGCTGATTTTTAGCTTTTTTCAAAATGCAATTTTGGCACAATTTGAAGGCGTGACTTTGTTTTGGTTGGGCGAGAAACGTGCAGAACTCTATGGCAAAGTGCGTAAATGGGGTTCTATAGGTTTTATTGTCGGGGTTTTTGGCATAGGTGCTATTTTAGAAATTATACCAATCTCCATGTTACCGATGTTGCTACTCAGTATTTCTTTACTGGCATTTCTATGGTCGTTCAGTATTCAAGAACCAAGCACCGCACCCATTGCACAAAAACAACTTGAACCCTTATTGCCCATTTTAAAGCGCCCAGTGGTCTATTCATTTTTTATTATTGAATTGATTTTGCTGTTTTCGCATGCACCATTTTATAGTTTTTATAGTAATTTTTTAAGTCAGGCAGGATTTAGCACAAGTCAGATCGGTTTATTGTGGTCTGTCGGGGTGGTTGCTGAAATCATTATGTTTGCCTATGCGAGTTTGTTTTTAAAGCGTTGGTCTTGGCGTTCACTGGTTGCCGTATGTTTAATTTTAACAGGCTTACGTTGGGTGATAGTTGGTTTATTTCCATCCATATTTTTTGCACATTTTTTTGCACAAAGCATCCATGCCTTTAGTTTTGGATTATTTCATATCATTGCCATGCGGGTGATTTTTCAAAACTTTTCTGCAGGGCAACAAGGTCGTGGGCAAGCACTTTACAGTACCATGTGGGGTTTAGGTGTTGCATTGGGGAGTATTTTGGCAGGGCATTATTGGGATATTGTTTCAGGCGAATGGATTTTTATTTTTGCAGGATTATCTACACTCGTTGGTCTGTGTTTTATTTGGGGATTGCCAAAGCAATTAGAATCGCAGTCAATGTCGAGTGATACCAAAGCCTAGATTGGTGATTTTGCAGTGATACCGTTCTTTTATCAAAAATAGAAGCAAGCAAAGTTGGATGGGTATAGTTTGCTTGCTTCTTACTAATTGATTGCTACATTAAATACGGATTTTAGCGTATTGATGCCACCACGGTTGAGCCGTTTCAAGTTGTGCAGCCAGTTGTAAAAGCACATCTTCACGTGCAAAAGGCGCAATAAACTGCGAACCCAATGGTAAGTTATCTTTATTCCAATACAATGGCACAGACATTGCAGGCAGCCCAGTAATATTGGCAAGTTGAGTAAATGGCACCCATTTTAGGTTTTCTTTGACAATGCGATCGACCAATTTACCTTGCGCTAACCAATGTGCTTTACCTGCATGTAATAGTGTTTTTAAAATTGGTTTTTGCCATGCAGGAGTTTTAACTTCGCCATTTTTTGGTGCAACTGAGGCAGTTGCAGGGATGAGGTATAAATCATAACGCTTAAAGAATTGATTCATTTGCGCGACATATACCCCCCAATTATTCAAATTACGAATGTAATCTACTGACGTGGTTTTTGCGCCAAAGGCAGCCAAAGCCAAAGAGTCGAGCTCAAAATTATCGGAATGATTTGGCAGGCGAGTTTGAATTTCAGCAATTAAATAAGCAAATTGGCCAAACCATGTGGTAATAAAATCTTTGGCCAATTGCATACCATCAATAGCCGGACGGTCTTCAACAACTTCATGCCCTAAAGATTCTAAAAGCTGTACGGTTTTTTGAATGGCATTGATCGCATCTTGTGAAACAGCTGTACCAATCGGAGATTGGGTCGAATATGCGATTCTTAATTTTTTTGGCGCTTGCTGAATTGCATCTAAATAACTGCGTTCAGGAGCTTCAATTTTGAAAAGTGAATGACCATCTGCGCCATGTGTTGCATCGAGCATTGCCGCACTGTCACGTACACTTTTACTTAAAATATGTTGCATTGCTGCACCATGCATGACTTCACTGAGTTGCGGCCCCCACGGGGTGCGTCCACGACTTGGTTTTAAACCAAACAAACCACAGTAAGATGCAGGAATACGAATTGAACCACCGCCATCACTTGCCCCTGCAATCGGTACAATACCTGCTGCAACAGCAGACGCAGAACCACCAGAAGAACCACCACTATTGTGTTTCAAATTCCATGGGTTTTTACACGCACCCCAAGCATTTGGCTCGGTAATCCCTTTAATCCCAAACTCAGGCGTGTTGGTACGCCCAAAGGTAACGATTCCGCTATTTTCCCAACGATTTACAATTTCTGCATTTTGTTCTGCAAGATGATGCGCACGTTTTAAACCCTGACAACCAAATGAAGTCGGATAGCCTGCATATTGTTGAAATAAGTCTTTGACTAAAAAGGGCACACCTGCAAATGGGCCTGTTAATTTTGTTTGTGTGCGCTGCCGTGCATGTTCATGCATAGGAATAATAATGGCATTTAATTGTGGATTGGTTTGTTCAGCACGTTGTAACGCAATATCTAATAATTCTGAGGCCTGAACATCCTTTTTGGCAACGAGCTCTGCCAAGCCTAAAGCATCATATTGGAGGTATTCTGCAAGTTTCATTTCAATCCTGAAAATCTGTATTGTCAAATTGATGTTGTATGCTATTTTTGTTTAAGAAGCAAGAATGACCCGATTACGACCTTGCATTTTTGCCTGATATAGCGCCTGATCTGCCTGAATAATTAAATCTTGTAAAGGGAGATTGGTGGGTAAGTGTGTATGTGACACGCCCATGCTTACTGTAAAATGAATGGGTTCAAGGTTTTCTAAATTTAACGCTTGATGTTCAATACACATACGAATACGTTCTGCAATGCGTTGAGTTTTATTTAAGTTATTATTGTTCAGCAAAATAATGAACTCTTCACCACCAATGCGACAAAATAAATCGTGATCACGTAAATTGCTTTTAACGATGTTAGAGAGATGTTGCAAAGCACGGTCACCGACATAATGCCCATATTGATCATTCATTTTTTTAAAATCGTCGATATCTAACATAATTAAAGACAATGAATGATTGTTTTTATGCTTTAAAGCTTTTTCACTTAACTGAGTAAAACTACGGCGGTTCAGTGTTTCGGTTAAACTGTCATGATTTGCCAAATACAATACTTCTCTATACAACTGATTTCGGTTTTGGCTAATCACACATAAAATTAACGTGGCAAGACCTAAAATAATTAAACCCACACGAATAGAAATAATGGTGGTTAAATAACTCGAATTCACTTGATCTATAAACAAGCCTGTGACGCTGTGATACAGAGTTAAACAGACCAAGCTATTAATCAGTGCCAAATTGAAAAGTTGATAGCTGGCAGCTGCCCAAATTAACGCAGCCAATGGATATAATAGTGCGCCTGGCCCATAGAAAATATGGGTGCAGGCGATTGAGATCAACAATGCAAAAAAAGGTAAGGCATCCCGAATTTGAATTTCTTTAACATATTGATTGTTTATAAGTTCTTTGACTTCAGACCAACGTGGGGCAGCCAAAATCAAAGGTAAGACAATCACCGCATTTAAAATTTCACCAGACCACCAAGTAAAAAAATCAATCCAGCGATTTTCTGCCAACATAAAGCTATGTGGTAAATTCGGCAGCAGAAGAATGGCAAATAAAGCCCCAAAGAAACAGCCTAAAGTTACAGCAATAATATGTGGATATAGCTCTGACACATTATTATTGCTCGCTGGAAGTTTAGCGCGGGCAAAATTAAAGAAAAACAACCCACTAAAAACAGCTACAAAGTTGGAAAGCGTTAAACCTAGCGTCATCAGGAAAGTATTGTCTGTAACTAAATCGGCGCCCATATAGCCAAAAAAAGCACCCAAAATTCCACCAAAACTTTTTAAAGATGGAAAGCGAATGAGTAGCCCCAACAAGAGGGCGTTGCTTGGCCAAAAAAAAGAAAAGTAGCTAAGTGGGCGAGTAAAAATACCCAATAAACAAGAAAAAAAATACCACAACGGCTAGCAGTCCAAAGGCAAATATTTGCTTTTGAGTCGAAGATATAGTTTGCGGTATGTTAAAGTTTTGCAAGTACTAAACTCACTTTTGCAATGGGTTGATAATTAAGAAAATACTTGAATGAGTGTGACGTTCACAACAGAAAGGCGATCATATCAAATAACCATTACCTACAAAGTCGATTAAATGCAAACTAAGTCACATTTTCGTTAAATAAAATTGTTGTCTTATGTTTATGCTTGCAGATTTGGATTAAAAATATGCTAAGTTGTCTAAACGGTTTATATCTTTAAATAAATGTATGAAAAAAATATATCTAACCACAGTTTTAAGCTTATGTTCTGTCTGCGCGATTGCGAATGAAAATACAACAATAGATTCAGCCAAGTTAACGCCAGTAGCAGCAGAAACGACCAATAAATTTCGTGTGGTGACCCGTCCAGAAATTGTGGGGCTGTGGGGCATGCAAATCCCAAATAATCGTAAATGTATTGAATATTACAACTTTAAAAGTAATAGCGATGTGGTGATTAAAAGCGGTCAAGAATGGTCTGCAGGTGTATATGATTATCAACCTTCACAAGACCCTGCAAATTCGTTACCGGCTTTAATTTTGCAAGTTAAATATGACAATAATGAAGTGGATTGTTCTGGATATCAGGAAGACCAAACAGGGGACATTTCACAATATTTTGTAAAATGGAAAGATGCGCACACCATTAATTTCTGTAGTAATGAAAAAGCAGAACAATGTTTTGCGACGTTGTACCGCGTCCTGCCTTAAACTTTTCATTATTTGGTCTATTAGAGATCTTTTATAAACTCGTACCCCTCATCCTGTAGCGCGTGTATTGATCATCTAGAGCGCTAAAGCACAAAAGTAGTGAATTTCAATCTTTCATTAGACGAATTATTGATGATCATTTTTCGAATCCAGAATCAATTAACAAGAGCGACACATTTTAGTGAGTTGAAAAGTTAGGTGAATTCTTAGAATCATTAGACTTTTTCAACCGGCAATGACCTTATTACATAAATTTGGAGCAAGCTGTGATTTAAAGGTTTGAGGAAATTTAAATATAATTAAAACATAGTGTTAGATATTTGTTTCAACAAAGCTCTTACAAATAAGACTTTATTTTCTCTTATTCATATACGAGTGTACGAGTGCATTTTAATTTAATGAAAATTTTATCGTCTTGCTGAAAATAAAAACGGCTACTGAGCCATGCAAGCATTTTGCGACACATGGCTCAGCAATAAATCCATAATTATGCCTCGTCAATTTCTAAAGGATTTAGACTTTGGACAGAACTTGCTTTAAATGGTGCAGCAATTTGCTTTAAATCTGAACCCGATGGGGCTTGATACACTTTTAAGCCAAACTCCGGAATAATTGCCAGCAAATGATCAAAAATATCGGATTGAATACTTTCATATTCTTTCCATGCAGTGGTTTTGGTAAAGGCATAAATTTCTAGTGGTAAACCTTCACTGCTTGGCTGTAGTTGACGAATAATCAATGACTGAGATTGATTAATGCCAGGATGCTGTTTCAGATAAAACTCAACATAGGCGCGGAAAGTCCCTAAATTGGTTAAACGGCGTTGGTTGTATTGTGATTGATTTGCTAACTGCTGATTAAACTGCTCAATTTCTTCATTTTTGCTATGTAAATATTGATCCAATAACAAAAACTCTTTAAGTTTGCTTTGTTCATGTTCAGTCATAAAGTGCACAGAACTTTGATCAATTAAAATGGCACGTTTAATACGTCGGGCACCAGCTTCCTGCATGCCACGCCAGTTTTTAAAGGTATCGGTAATGAGTTTATTGGTTGGAATAGTGGTCAGGGTTTTATCCCAGTTTTGCACGGTGACTGTATGTAATGACATATCAATGACATCACCATCGGCATTTAAAGAAGGCATTTCAATCCAGTCACCAATCCGTACCATATCGTAGGAAGAAATTTGTACCGAAGCCACTAGAGATAAAATGGTATTTTGGAAAACCAACATCAAAACAGCAGCCATCGCACCAAAACCTGCGAGTAAGGTAAACACATCTTTTTTCAGGAAAGTGCCTAAAATCATGAGGGCACAGACCACATAAATAATGAGTTTAACTAACTGCAAATAGCCCTTAATTGGCTTGTTGCGTGACTTAGGGTTGCGTTGATAGAACAGGTTAAAAATATTTAAAAATTCAGAAATTGCCAATGCAATGGTCAGGAATATAAAGGCTTGCGCACCCATTTGCACAAAGCTTTCTACTTTATCTGACAAATGTGGTACGGTGGTGATGCCGTTCATAATCACGACAGCTGGGACAATGTTGGCAATACGTCGGATGACACTATGCTGTGAAATAATTTCACTATTGGCAAAGGTCATTTTAGAAATCAGTTTGCGAATCCCGCGCACTACAATTTGCTTGGCAATAAAGTTGGCTAAAATTGCCAGTAGAATCACAATACTGAGTGAGGTCAGCATTTCTAACCAAGGGTATTGGTTATACCATTCCTGAATATTTTGAATAAAATTAAATTCTTGCAAAAGGTCCTCGCTTTAAGGTTGCTGATTTTCGTCTGCACGGCACTTAGAATTTTGGCCTGCAATTCACCTTAATTCTTCATTGATGTATGAAATTGTTAGATAGTGTATCGACTAAAGTTTAAATTTGAAGGCTGAGTAACTTTTTGCTACATTTCAATTATTTGTTTTTACTGAAAGTTTTCAATCAAGTTGCAGTCATAATAAAAAAGCCAGTACAGATACTGGCTTTGAATAGATACCTAGCATAAATATTTGCATAAATACTTGCGTGATCTACCACATTAAATCATCTGGAATCACATAGGCTGCGTATGGATCTTCTTCATCTGTCGTGGCTTCATTTTTCTCGGCATTATTGACAATAATAAAGCCTTCCATTTTGCTATTAATACGTTCAGCTAAAGCTTTAGGCAGGAACGCATAACTGTCATTTTCTTTGGCAATCACCAAACTACCTGCCACGAGTGCATTGTAAATTTGTTGATTGATATACACTTTTTTAATCTTGCCATCTAAAAACTGATAAGCCACTTCACCATCGGTATCACGAATTTTATGCTGCTGAATCATTTGCATAATTGCTGCTTTCAGTTCTTTTTCCTGTAAAGCGGCTTTCTTTTCTTGCTCAATAGCTTGGTCTTTGGCGAGTTTTTCTTGCTGTGCCTGTGCAATTTTGGCTTTCACTTCAGCATCTTTACTTTCACCTGTGCGCTGTTCGTGTAAGGTTTGTTTAGACAGTTTTTTTGCTTTTTTATTATCCACTAAACCCGCTTTGAGCAATTGTGCCTGTAGTGCATTTTTAACCATGATAATTTCCGAAACTTAATGTTGAAGATGTCGATAGCGAAAATAAATAATCCAATACACCAAACTCAAACTTAGGCTGAGTCCTGCAGGTACCAGAAAAGAATTCAGTTTAAATGTAGGATAAATGGCTGCAGCGAGTAATCCACCCACAAAGAAACCAATTAAAATCAGTAGGTGTAAAACAATACGTCTTTTTTCAACTTGTAAGCCCCGCACTCGATAACCGAGGGCTAAGCCTAAATCGGTCAATACCCCAGATAAATGTGTGGTGCGGATGATGGTGCCTTTATAGTAGCTGATCATGGCATTTTGTATGCCCATGGCAACTGACGCCCAAAGCAGGGCATAACGTGGGAAATAAGGCAATAATACCCAGCAGATTAAAATAAAAAAAGCCACCAAACTCATGGGAAAACCATAGCGACGCCCTAAGCGAAAATTGCTATTTCCTAAAATGACGCCGCTATAAAATGAGCCAATCACGTAGCACAAAATCACCAGAAACAAGAAAATCATGGCTTCTGGTTTCCAGTCGATTAGCGCCATCGCCAAGATACTAACGTTACCAGTCATGTGCGAAACGGACTGGTGCAATACGGTCACCAATCCGAGTACGTTAATAATTCCAGCATTGACGGCTAGAAAAAAAGCACCAAATTGCACCCAAAGGGGTAAAGTTTGAAAAGGCATAATGAGTGATTGCGTAAGTTTCCTAACGCATTGTATCTTAACTCAAACCACGGTCAACCGCAGTAGTAAATAGCACATCGGTAGATGAGTTAAGCGCAGTTTCGGTTGAATCTTGCAATACGCTAATGACCATACCAATCGCAACAACTTGCATAGCAATATCTGAAGAAATACCAAATAAGCCACACGCTACAGGAATGAGCAGTAACGACCCGCCAGCAACGCCTGAAGCACCACATGCCGACACCGTTGCAACCACAGATAAAATCAGCATGGTGCTAAAATCGACAGAAATTCCTAAAGTATTTACCGCAGCTAAGGTCAAAACGGTAATGGTGACCGATGCGCCTGCCATGTTAATTACTGCACCTAACGGAATTGCAACACTCGCGGTTGATTCCTGTACGCCTAAACGCTTGGCTAAGTCTAAATTGACAGGGATATTGGCTGCAGAACTACGGGTAAAGAAAGCAGTAATGCCACTTTCGCGTAAGCATTGAAAAACTAAAGGATAAGGATTGCTGCGGGTCACAAATGCCACCATGATTGGGTTGATGACCAACGCGACAAAGAACATCGTACCTAACAAGACTGCCAATAATTGAGCATAACTGGCTAAGGTGCTCAAGCCTGCATCGGCAAATGTCACGGCAACCAAGCCAAAAATACCGAAAGGCGCAAAGTTAATCACCAAGCGAATAACGCGATTGACTGCATTGGCTGCATCATTCAACAATGCTTTGGTGGACTCTGTAGCATGGCGGAAGGCAATCCCTAAAGCCACAGCCCAAGCCAAAATACCAATAAAGTTGGCTTCGGCAATGGCAACTACAGGGTTAGCAACAAAACTAAGTAAAAGATTTTTCAAAATTTCAGCAAGACTGCCCGGCGGGGTTAATTCTGACTGTGTTGCAACATCTAAAAATAATGTACTTGGGAAAAGCGTACTTGCAATAACTGCACTGAGCGCAGCCAAGAACATACCAATCGCATACATCAGCATAATCGGTTTGATATAGGCATTGCTGCTTCCAATTTTAAAATTGGCAATGGATGCCATGACCAAAATAAACACTAAAATTGGCGCAACAGACTTTAGGGCTTTAATAAATAAATCACCCAAAAGGCTTAAATAGGGCGCAGATTCTGGAAATAAAATTGCAACAGCCACACCGAGTACAATTGCAATCATAATTCGGGAGACTAAACTCAAACGCAAAAAAGCTGAAAACATACGAAAACAAGGTTAAAGAAAAGCGGCTATTTTATACTGAAATATCCATGTGCTTAAAAATAATTTTGATTTAAAAGTTAAGTCTATATTTTTAAAAGTGATATTTATTAAACTGTTTAAATTTCAGCAAGATAAAAGTACTCATTGATCAAAAAGTATGTGTGTTGAACATCCAGTTTTAAAGATAAAATTAAAGATCAATTTCTTGATCTTTAAGTCAGTTCAGGCGCAAGCTCTTGCATGGCTAAATAATGTGAAAAAAAAACTTTTCCATTTAAATGCTGCAAAAGTTTTGAGTGTTGTAATTTGTCCATTACCGGGCCTTTAATTTCAGAAAAATGCAGACAAATATTCAATTTTTTTAGTTCAAGATTTAAATCTTCCAGCATTTCGAGTGCGCTTAAATCAATACTGCTAATACTCGAACAATTCACCACTACATGCTTTAACTGAGGGTTTTGGCTGACTTGATTAATAAAAAAGCCTTTTAAAGTATTGGCATTTAAAAAGGTTAGATTTTCATCAATTCGCATGGATAGCACGTGTGGCACGGTACGCACTTGATGCCGCTGAATATTACGAAAATGTTGTGTGCCTTCAAGTAAACCAATTACCGCAATATGTGGTCGGCTAATACGCCACAACATTAGAATAAAGGTGGACACAATCCCAATAATTAAACCTGTCGAAATATCAATGAATACAACACCAAAGAACGTCACCCACATGGCCAGACCATCGGCTTTGGAATAACGCCAAGTTTCTTTAAAAGATTGGAACTCGACCAGTTTCCAAATTGAAACAATAATGGTTGCAGCCAAAACAGCCAGTGGTAAGTCTTGGAAAAATCCCGTGAAGTATAAACTGACAATAACAATCACGATGGAGGTAAATACACCTGCCATGGGTGTTTTTGCACCTGCATCGGCATTGACCACGGTACGCGACAAACTGCCTGTGACGGGAAAAGAGGAGCTAACACCTGCGCCAAAATTGGCTAAACCGAGTGCAATCAGTTCCTGATTGCTATTTAAGTGACTACGTTGTTGTAAGGCGGTGGCTTGCGCAATAGACAGAGATTCCACAAAACTGATCATGGCAATCATGGCTGCGCCAGGAAGGAGTTGTAGAACAAGTTGTGCATTCCATTCAGGGAATTGAATAGGCGGAAATCCTGAAGGAATTTCTCCGACTGTTTTAATGCCGATTTGTTGCAAATGCAATGAATAAACCAAAGCAATTGAAATGATCACCAATACCAATGGCAAGGCTTTTAAGATAAAGCCGCTACCTCGAACACGCTCACGAATGGCATTACTGTTGATGATTTTAGGGGCATAAATTAGAAATAAAATGGCAGCAACACCCAAGAGCACGCTATAAAAATGGGTTTGTCCCATATATTTCCAAAAGCTGTATAAGAACTCAGGTAAGTTATTGGCTTTAAGGGGGATGTCTAACACAAATTTAAGCTGTCCAATCGCAATCATTAATGCAGAGGCAATAATGAAGCTTTTAATAACAGGATGGCTAATGAGTTGAATTAAAAAACCGAAGCGAAAAATCCCTAAAAGTAGCGAAATAATGCCGACCATCACAGCAAGTAAACAGGCTGCTTGAATATAAGCTGCCGAGCCGACTTCAAATAAAGGATTGAGCGTCGCAAAGGTCATCATAGAAATAATGGCGACTGGGCCAATGGACAAGGTTGGGCTGCCACCAACCAAGGCGTACATAATCATGGGGATCACGCTCGCGTATAAACCCATGACAGGAGGCAAACCTGCAAGCATGGCATAGGCCATTCCTTGAGGTACCAACATGGCAATGACAATAAACGCAGACAGCAGATCAGATTTCAATGTTTCTGCATTGTATTTTCGCAGCCATTGCCAAGCAGGTAGTACACGAGCCAAACGTGAATTGAAATCTGACATACTGAAATCTAAATCATAAATTTAGATATATTATGAACAAAAAATGCTAAGAAGTCTTTGAAATAGCAGGAGAGTATTCAAGTTTTATGGTAATGCCTGATAATACAGGCATTATCATTTAGACCTGCGGGCAATAAAGTGCATAGAGGGTATTAAGTACCTGCACCATTTTTTCATCTTTAATTGAATAAAAAATTTGCTTGCCATCACGGCGGGTATTCACCACATCACTTTTACGCAGCATCATTAATTGTTGCGATAAAGTAGGCTGATGAATTTGAGTTATTTCTTCAATTTGCGATACGTTTAATTCTTGTTGAGATAAATGACAAAGAATTAAAAGACGGTCACTATTCGCCAAAGATTTTAAAATTCCAACAACGGTATCCGCAGATTCACGCATTGATGTGATTTCAAGACCATCGTTCATTGTTTTATTCTCTTAATTTACAGCTAACCCAATATATATTAGGCGGGAGTGGAAGATAAATTATATAACATAAATCATTATTTATATATGAGAACAAGTATCATTTAAGAAAAGATATCAGCCAATCATAAATAATGGGCTGATATTCTAATCAAAAAATTGATAAAAAAGTGGCTGAGTTACAATAAAACCTATTTTTTCACCTGTTCAAAACTTTTTAATTCTTTCTCACTAAATTCACTCGATGCAGCTAATAACTCGTGAATTTCTGGGTTATACCAAGCAAAGTATTCAGACATTTTGGCACTAAAAGTATCATCTAGGCTTATCTGCGCAGCATTGTGTTGCAACAAGGCTTGCTGATCTAAACTGCTGATAAAACTTTTTAAGGTGGCACTATCAAAATAATATGCAGACTTAAATTGTGCAGAATCTGCAGCGCGTTGTAATACGGTTTTGGTCATTTTTTCCAAAACTTTCAGATTTAAAGGGATGTGTGCGCTATAATGCTGCAAAAGCCCTTGAATCAATACGAAATTATTTAAACTTGGTTTTGCCAGTTCAGCTAAGGCATAGAGTTCATGCTGTGTAGCTGGGTTCGGCTGTAATTGCAGATTTGCTTCTGTAACCCAATTTTGCTGAATAAAGTACGCCACAATTTTTTCGATTTCTTGAGAAAGTTCTTGCGCCGTCCATGCCAAGAAAAACTCTTGCTTCAAATATGGATAAATCGCCTGCAGTTTTTGCATTAAATCTGCGCATGATAATGCTAAATTTTGTTCATTAAACTGCTGCACAATTAATGCTACACACGCAGGCAAAATAAAGCAGTGCAAAATATTATTGCTAAAATAGCTCAATAAGATTTTTTGGCTTTCTGCGACTCGAATCTGTTCTACACCATCTTGGTTATAACGCTCAACTTGTTTAAGTTTTAGCGCATATTCAATAATTTCTTGTGGATTTAAACCCGTAATAATCATACGTGGGTCGTAGCACAATTGTTTGAGCAAACGTCGATATTGTTCAATTCGGGCGAGCAGCTCATCTTGTTTCAATGCATGCTGATCGGCATTTAATAAAATCAGAGAGATGAGGGCGATTGGGTTAATCACCACCGCTTTATTGATATTTTCCAAGATTGCATGCGCAGTATGATCTACCGTGTGAATCACAGAGGTCGGTAGTTCATCATTTATGTTCAGTTTTACATCGCGTGCTTGGTTGGCAGTTAAAACATCATCTAAAAATACAGGTTCGCCAAAGTTGACATAGACCTGACCAAAGACTTTTTCAATTTTACGGGCAGAGTTTAAAATACCCCATAAAGATTCGGCTTCTTTCGGTTTGCCGTTTAATTCATTTAAATAAGATGTGCCTTCAATCAGTTTTTCATAACCAAAATATGTCGGAATAAATGCAATTGGTTTGGTTGCTCCGCGTAAATGGCTTTGAATGGTCATCGACAACATGCCTTTTTTCGGCGGTAACAATAAACCTGTACGTGAGCGTCCACCTTCAATGAAGTATTCGAGTGGGGTGTTGCGTGACAATAAACTGTGTAAATATTCTTTAAATACCGAGGTGTATAATTCATTGCCGCTGAAAGTACGGCGAATAAAATACGCACCTGCACCACGCATTAATTGACCCACAATTGGTAAATTTAAATTAATACCTGCTGCAATATGCGGCACCATCAAGCCACGATTAAAAATCACATAAGACAGCAACAAATAGTCGATGTGGCTACGATGACAAGGGGTATAGACGATTTCATAGTCTTTGGCGAGTTCGCGTACCGTGTCAAAGTGATGCACTTCAATGCCATCATAGAGCTGTGTCCAAAGCTTGGTCAGTGCCAGTTCAGCAAAACGCAAAGTCGAATAAGAAAAGTCCGATACAATTTCAGTTAAATAGCTTTTAGCACGGTTTTCTGCTTCAAACATACTGACTTTTTGTTCGATACTTTCTTTACGAATAGCTTGTTGTACTGCTTCACTTTTCATCAACGCATGAATCAAATTACGGCGGTCAGATAAGTCTGGGCCTAAAATCGCTTCTTTGTGTTGATTAAAATTGTGTTCCAGATGTTGCTCAATAAAGTGCGCAGGCGATAAGTGTGGTTGTTGTTGTGTGGCTTGTTCAATAAGCTGACGTAAGGAAATTGCTTTATGAAACTCGATGTAGTTATCACGTGAATAGAGCGAAATATTAATGGTTTGTTTAAGCTTGTTTGGCGTAGACCATGCATCGGCAAATAATGCTTTAAACCAAGAGTCTTCGTATTCGGGTGAACGTCCCCAAAGTACAGTTACGGGAACTAACAACACATCATGTTCAGGATGTTGCTCTAAGGTTTCAATGAGTCGAATCAATTTAGCAGAGTAGTGATAAGCACTGTGCTGTGGGTTTTTCTCACGCAAGACCAAAATGGAATCGTCTTCCTGATGCTCGGCAATGTTTAAAGGCGCATACACAGAAGGTAAACCACGAGATTGCGTCTGCTGATCAATCAATACGGTATTGCTGAGAGAGGCATCTTGCAGCACATAACAAAATTGTGTTTTTTCAGAGCTTTGTGCAACACGATGTTCTAATTCTGCAGTCGTGCCTAATACTTGTGGCGTCACAATCTTATCTAAGATTTTTTTAGTGAAATTACGATAAAGCTGACTGTAACGTTTATTAGACATTGCATTCCCTACATTTTGTTATGTGTTGCTATTGTCAAAAAATAAATAGCGAATTTCAAACCCAAGTGCCGAGAAAATCGACAATTAAACTGAGGTCGTCATCTCTTTATTCTAATTCGCATTTTGTTGAAAGCTAATCATATTTTTGTATAAAACAATTTTCGTGAAACATCGGCAAAAATTTTATAAAAAGGTATGATAATTTAAATTTTGTTTATATAGATATAACTTAGGGAATAATCATGACCACAGATGCAGCTTTTTCAACACCAGCAAATTTAGGGATTGCCGTATATAGCAATAATGCAGAAGCGATTGGTAACACGCCATTGGTACGCATTAACCGTTTAATTTCTGGCGATGCAACGGTTTTAGCCAAAGTGGAAAGCCGTAACCCTGCATTTTCTGTGAAATGCCGTATTGGTGCTGCTTTAATTGCCGATGCTGAAAAACGTGGCGTGTTAAAAGCAGGTATGCATATTGTAGAACCGACCAGTGGTAATACAGGAATCGCTTTGGCATTTGTAGCTGCAGCAAAAGGTTATGAGATTACACTAACGATGCCTGCAAGCATGAGTATTGAGCGCCGTAAGGTGTTGAAAGCGTTGGGTGCAAATTTGGTGCTGACTGAGCCTGCAAAAGGTATGAAAGGCGCGGTGGATGAAGCAGAGCGTTTGGCAACCGAACATCCTGAAACTTATTATTTGCCGCAGCAGTTTAATAACCCTGCCAATCCGCAAATTCATGAAGAAACCACAGGCCCAGAAATTTGGGCAGCAACAGGCGGCAAGGTCGATATTCTTGTTGCAGGTGTAGGTACAGGCGGTACTATTTCTGGTATTTCGCGTTATTTCAAAAAGGTAAAAGGTCAGGCATTGCATACTGTTGCAGTCGAGCCTGCTGAATCTCCAATTATCGCTCAGGCCAAGCGTGGTGAAGCCATTACGCCTGCACCACATAAAATTCAGGGGATTGGCGCTAACTTTATTCCAAAAAACCTAGATTTAGATTTGGTGGATGAAGTGATTGCGATTGAAAGTGCTGAAGCAATTGACTGGGCGCGTAAAACAGCAACCCAAGAAGGTATTTTAGTCGGTATTTCAAGTGGTGCAGCAATGGCTGCTGCTGCAAAATTGGCGGCACGTCCTGAAAATGCAGGTAAAAATATTGTGGTGATTTTACCTGACAGTGGTGAGCGTTATTTATCTTCAGTATTATTTGAAGATATTAGTGCAGAATGATGTGTCTTTAGACAGTCAAAAGAATTTGAAAAATCCCAAAGTTTGAACTTTGGGATTTTTTATTTAGAGAATAAATTTATGAGGTGAGTTAATACGTTCTGAAAAGCAAATTTCTTTCTACTTAGACGCTAATATTTAGCGGGATCAGCAATGAATCCAACGAAGCTAACTATGTAAAAATCAAACAATCGTAGATACTTTATCTGGCGTCATCAGTGCTTGATTAATATATAGCTTGATTAAGCGTTCACGTGACCCAATAGCTTTTTGATAATGGGTAGAATTGAGTAATAACGACGCACCATAAGTTACTGTCCAAATATAAGACAGATAATCACGGATCGACATCGCGCTGTTAAAGGACTCTAAATAGGCTTGGGTGATGTCCTTAATTTCTAAAATACGCTGCTCACGAATATCGTATAACTGTTCAAACAATTCATTTAGTTTACGTTCATTATTGGTTAAGCGTTCTTCAATCGAGTGCAGCAAAATCGTACGGTTGGAATTAAGCATGTTATACAGCATGTACTGCGAAACATAAGTTTGAAAGTTATGGTGATACTGTTTGGAAATATCCAATAAACGCTGTTCATTTAAAATAATTAACTCTAAATAGAGCTGATTTTTACTTTTGAAATATTTATAAATTGTGCCTTTGGCAATATCTAACTCTGCAGCCAACTCACTTAATGTAATATCATTATGATTTTCCAGTAATAAAACCTCAGCCATTGCCAAAATTTTCTCTTTACGACGTCGGAAATTTTCTTGGCGTAGAGTCGTCATCAATCAATATTCCAATTACAACCAATTAAGCATGTTGGAGTCTAGTGCAGTTTGAGCAACTTGAAAATAGCACCAAGGTCTTGAAAAGGTAAGTTTTAACGTATGTTCATCAGTGAACCAATGAATTTAAAAAATATCATGTGAAAAATAGCACAATCCATAAGCCAAATCGGTTGTCAATAAAACTGAACCAAACAGGTCATTTTAGTGAAATAAAATTGGATTTCTAAAACTTTTATTCTATTTTTCATAAGCAAGGCCTAAAAGTCTAAGATCAATCAAGCATAGCAATTCAGCACTTTGCGAGATTGCAATGCTCATCTTTTGATTTACATTTAACGTGAATTACTTGCTAACTCACAGGGATGTTATTTGTAATTTTAAAAAGCATGGCTTTTACGGTAATCACTTTAAAAAGACGGTAATAAGGGACTAAAAATGATTGTAATTGTAGATGCTGTACGTACCGCAATGGGCGGCTTTCAAGGTTCACTGGCAAGTTGTACAGCACCCGATTTAGGCGCGGTTGCAATTCAACACGCAGTTGCACGTGCAGGTTTAAGTGGGACTGACATTGATGAAGTAATTTTTGGTTGTGTATTGCCTGCAGGTTTGAAGCAAGGCCCTGCACGTCAGGCGATGCGTCAAGCGGGTTTACCCGATAGTACAGGTGCAACCACCATCAATAAAATTTGTGGCTCTGGCATGAAAGCTGTTATGCAGGCAGCCGATGCTATTCAGGCAGGTTCAGCGCAGATTGTGGTCGCTGGCGGTATGGAATCTATGTCGAATGCGCCGTATTTGCTAGATAAAGCACGTGCAGGTTTCCGTATGGGACACGGCAAAGTCACAGACCACATGTTTCAGGAAGGTTTAGAAGATGCTGAAACAGGCTTGTCGATGGGCGTGCTGGCGCAAGACATGGCAGACAAGAAAAACTATACCCGTGAGCAGCAGGATGAATACGCAATTCGCTCTTTAAACCGCGCGGTAGAAGCCATTCAAAACGGTTATTTTAAAAATGAAATCGTGCCTGTCACTGTTCATTCACGTAAAGGTGATGTGATTGTCGATCAGGATGAACAACCGTTAAATGCCAAAGTCGATAAAATTAGCAGTTTGCGTCCCGCATTTAAAAAAGATGGCACGATTACAGCCGCCAATGCCAGCTCTATTTCAGATGGCGCATCTGCTCTGGTGATTACATCAGATGTGGTTGCGGCAGAGCGTGGCTTAAAACCGCTTGCAAAAGTTGTGGCATACGCGACACATTCACAACATCCTTCTGAGTTTACTCTTGCTCCTGTAGGGGCGATTCAAAAAGTGCTAGATAAAGCAGGGTGGTCGGTTGCCGATGTAGATTTGTGGGAAATTAATGAAGCCTTTGCCATGGTAACCATGCTTGCGATAGATGCTTTTGATTTAGACCCTGCCAAAGTGAATATTCAGGGTGGTGCATGTGCTTTGGGGCATCCTCTAGGTTCTTCAGGTTCACGTATTATTGTGACGCTCATTCATGCATTGCAACGTATAGGCGCGAAAAAAGGCGTGGCATCTTTATGTATTGGCGGTGGTGAAGCCACAGCGATTGCGGTGGAGTTAGTTTAAGTCCAGCTCGTCTAACTGCAGATTCATCTATAAAAAATAGAGTTCTCGAAAGAACTCTATTTTTTTAACTTTTAACTTATTAACAATAACAATGAAGTTTTATGCTTGGATAAACTGCTTCACTGCTTGGTTAAATTCATTTGGCAATTCTACGTTAGAAATGTGCGATGCATTGATTTCAAACAATTGGCTATTGGCAATACGTTCAACCATAAATTGACCATCGACAACTGTTGTCACAGGGTCTTGCTGACCTGCAACCACTAAAACAGGCACAGTGATGTCTTTAAGTTGTTCACGTACATCCGCTTTAGCCAAAGCTTCGCAACAGCTCGCATAACCTTCGGCGCTGCCAGCTGCCAAGTCGTTTTGAAGATTGTTGACCACTGTCGCGTTGCTTTGGATAAAGGGTTCAGTAAACCAGCGTGATGCTGCAGTCGAAGCAATCGGTTGTAAACCTTGTTCGCGTACCAATGCGGCACGGTCATTCCAAGCCTGTTCTTGACCAATTTTTGCCGCAGTATTACACACCACCACCTGATTAAAACGTTCAGGGCGATGAATCGCTAACCATTGACCTGTTAAACCGCCCATAGAAATACCACAGAATGCCGCTTTTTCAACATTTAAGTGATCGAGTAGATTTACAACATCTTGACCCAATTGATCAATGCTATATGGACCTTGCGGAGCTGATGATGCACCGTGACCACGTGTGTCGTAGCAAATTACAAAAAAGTCTTGCTGGAAAAAATCAATCTGTGCTTGCCACATTTTGAAGTTTGTACCCAGCGAGTTTGAAAAAATCAGTGCAGGTTTTGTAGCATCACCAAAAGTTTGGTAATTGATTTGCGCATCATTTGAGGTAAAAGTTGGCATTTTTTTTTAAATCCTTAATCTTATAAATCCCCCTAAATCCCCCTTTATGAAAGGGGAACTTTTAATGAGGATTAAACACGTTCAATAATCAAAGCAATACCTTGACCAACACCAATACACATTGAACATAAACCGTATTTACCGCCAGTTTGTTCAAGTTGGTTCAGTGCTGTAGTGACTAAACGCGCACCAGATGCACCAAGTGGGTGACCTAAAGCAATTGCACCACCGTTTGGATTGACTTTCTCTGAACCATCTTCAATGCCTAAGTCACGAGTACATGCTAATGCTTGTGCAGCAAAGGCTTCGTTCAGTTCAATCACGTCCATTTGTTCAATGGTCAAACCTGTTTGTGCCAACAATTTTTTGATTGCAGGCGCAGGACCAAAGCCCATAATACGTGGTTCAACACCAACAACAGTTGAAGCAATGATTTTGGCACGTGGTTTTAAGCCGTGTTGTGCAACCGCTTCTTCAGAAGCAATCAGTAGGGCAGCCGCACCATCGTTAATACCTGACGCGTTACCTGCAGTCACAGTACCGTCTGCTTTTACCACTGGCTTTAATTTTGCCAATGCTTCTGCTGTGGTTGATGCACGTGGATGTTCATCTGCAGCAACAACGACAGGCTCGCCTTTACGTTGTGGAATTTCCACTGCAATAATTTCTTTGTCAAAGAAACCGCGTGCTTGTGCAGCAGCAGTACGTTGTTGGCTGGTTAGAGCAAACAAGTCTTGATCGGCACGGTTAATATTGAACTGTTCCGCTACATTTTCAGCAGTTTGCGGCATAGTTTCTACGCCGTACATTTCTTTGAGTTTCGGGTTAATGAAACGCCAGCCCATTGTGGTGTCTTCAATTTTTTGACTACGACCATAAGCAGATTCTGATTTACCCATCACAAATGGAGCGCGGCTCATTGATTCAACACCACCTGCAATAATCAGGTTTGCTTCACCTGCTTTAATTGCACGTGCGGCCATTGCAATTGCGTCTAGCGATGAACCACATAAACGGTTTACAGTGGTTGCTGGCACTTGGTACGGTAAACCTGCTAAAAGTGCAGACATACGACCCACGTTACGGTTGTCTTCACCTGCTTGGTTGGCACAGCCGTAAATCACGTCATCAACTTGTTCCCAGTTTACAGATGGATTGCGTTGCATAAGTGCTTTGATCGGTAATGCGCCTAAGTCATCAGCACGGACTGGAGCTAAACCACCTGCATAACGACCAAATGGGGTACGGATGGCATCGACGATATATGCGTTTTTCATATTTTATTTTCCAAATATCTTAATCTCTCCCAACCTCCCTTTAAAAAAGGGAGGAGATTCCCACCTAAAATTACTTGATGGAAGTCCCCCTTTGAAAAAGGGGGATTTAGGGGGATTTAGGGGGATTAAAAATTATATTTAAAGACGATTAAGCCTGAGTCGCATCAATCAGCTTTGCACCAGTCAATGACTGTAATTCTTCAAAGCTCAAGCCTTCAACTTTTTCAAGAACTTTCATGCCTTCAGGAGTTACGTCAATCACACATAAGTCAGTGTAAATGCGGTCTACACATTTCAAGCCAGTTGCTGGGTAAGTCAATTCAGCCACGATTTTTGGTTCACCTTTTTTGGTGACGTGATCGGTTGTGATAAAGACTTTTTTCGCACCAACGGCTAAGTCCATTGCGCCACCAACAGCAGGAATCGCATCTGGCGCACCTGTGTGCCAGTTTGCCAAGTCGCCATTTTCAGCCACTTGGAATGCACCCAATACTGCGATGTCTAAGTGACCGCCACGCATCATGGCAAAAGAGTCACCATGATGGAAGAATGAGCCGCCTGTTAGCATGGTCACGAATTCTTTACCTGCGTTGATTAACTCAGGGTCTTCTTCACCTGCAGGAGGTGGTGGACCGAAAGCCAATAAACCGTTTTCAGAGTGTAAGAATACGTCTTTGTCTGAAGGCAGGTAGTTTGAAATTTTAGTTGGTAAGCCAATGCCGAGGTTGACATAAGCACCGTCTGGAATGTCTTGTGCCACACGTTCAGCGATTTGATCACGTGTTAATTTGGTATAGCTCATGATGTTCTCCTTCACGTGACAGTTATGCAGATTGTTCAGGTTGTTTTGCGCCAACGGCAACAACGTGCTGAACGAAAATACCCGGAGTGATGATGTGTTCAGGATCTAACGCGCCTAACTCAACCACTTCAGAAACCTGTGCAATTGTCACATCGGCAGCCATCGCCATGATTGGGCCAAAGTTACGTGCAGATTTACGGTACACCAAGTTACCCCAACGGTCGCCTTGCTGTGCTTTAATTAAAGCAAAGTCTGCGCGGATTGGGTTTTCTAGTACGTAGTCTTTACCTTCATAATTTAAGGTTGGTTTGCCTTCTGCAAGTAAAGTACCAAAACCTGTAGGGGTATAGATTGGACCTAGACCCATACCTGCAGCCTGAATACGGCATGCCAAGTTACCTTGCGGCACCAGTTCAAGCTCGATTTTGCCTGCGCGGTAAAGTTCATCAAATACCCAAGAGTCAGACTGACGTGGGAATGAACAGATAATTTTACGTACCGCGCCAGCTTTTAGCAGTTTCGCTAAACCGTAGTCACCATTACCTGCGTTGTTGTTTACAATAATTAAATCTTTGATGCCAAGTTCAATCAAACCATCAATGAGTTCCGCTGGCTGACCTGCGGTACCAAAACCACCAATCATGATGGTTGAACCATCTTTAATTTGCGAAAGGACTTCTGTTAAAGAAGTTTGACTTTTATCAATCATAATGTGTCCTAGACAATTGCCTGTCCATTAACTTTTGGAACTTTGAGTTGAAGGTAGGGGTGCTGCTGAGTTGTCGCGTTTGGTTAATACCCAATGTGCGATCAAACCAATACAGATGCCCCAAAATACAGAACTTAGCCCTAAAAACTGCATGCCAGAGGCAGTTGCTAAAAAGGTGATGAGGGCTGCATCACGCTGTGATTCTTTACTCATTGCAACTGAAATATTGGTGGCAATTGCACCCAAAAGTGCAAGTCCAGCCAAAGCTGCAATCAGTTCTTTGGGCAATAGGCTAAATAGCATGACGATGCTACCCGCAAATAACCCACCTAAAATATAGAAAATACCGTTTGCAACACCTGCAATATATCGCTTTTCTTTCAGTTCGTGCGCATCTTTACCTAAGCATAATGCTGCAGTAATAGAGGCAAGTACAATGGTAATTCCTCCCACACACGCAACGGCAAGAGAAGCGATACTGGTCGCACTAATAATAGGCTTAGCAGGCATGTCATAACCGCTAATTTTAATAATTGCCATACCCGGTAAAAACTGCCCAGACAAGCTGACTAAAATTAAAGGTAATGCCAAGTTTAAGGTTGAATTCCACGTCCATTCAGGTGCAATAAACTGTGGAATTGCCAAACTAAAATTGGTGGTGACAGGGTTAATTTTACCGAGCATTAAGCTGAGTATAATGCCTGCAGCAAGCACCCAAATCATGGCATAACGTGGACTAAAACGCTTTGCCAATAAAAATACCGCTAGCATCCCAAATACAATGTATGGCAGGGTATCGGTTGCAGTAAATAAGCCTAAGCCAAATTGAACCAAAATACCTGCCATCATGCCTGCTGCGACTTCTTGCGGAATCCAAGACAGGAGTTTGTCAAAATAACCTGTGATTCCAATCAAAAAAATCACCACAGCAGAGGTGATGTAGGCTGCAACTGCTTCATTCAGGGTAATATCGGGAAACAGTGTGACCAGCAATGCGGTACCGGGTGCAGACCAAGCGGTGACAACAGGCACTTTGTATTTAATGGACAAAAAGATACCTGCGACAGCAGCACCAATAGAAATTCCCCAAATCCATGAAATCATCATGTCTGGGGAAACTTGGGCTTGCTGTGCCGCTTGGAAAAAGATGATCAATGGCCCTGAATAGGAGATCAGCACTGCTAAGAATCCTGCAACAGTGGCTGAAATTGACCAGTCATTTTTTAAAGTTTGGAACAGGTGACTCATTGACGATTTGCCTCCTTGCGTCAAGCAATGATCCTGTTGAAGTTGGTCATGATCTTGGCTTAGCCCTGATCACCACCACCTACAGGTACAACGGTACCTGTCATGTACGATGACTCATCAGAAGCAAGGAACAGAATCGCATTCACTTGTTCCTGAATGGTGCCATAGCGACCCAAGAAGGTACGATCAATGGTTTGATCGACCACTTGTTGCATCCACTCTTTTTCAGATTCTGAAAGTGGGTTGGCATTACGTGGCACTTTACGTGGTGGCGCTTCTGTACCGCCAGTTGCAATAGCATTCACACGAATACCATCTTTGGCATGTTCAAAGGCGAGGGAAGCGGTTAAACCGTTTACACCACCTTTAGACGCCGAATATGGCACGCGGTTAATACCACGTGTTGCAATTGAAGATACGTTTACAATGGTACCTTTCTGGTTTTTCACCATTTCAGGCAATACTGCGCGGCAGCACCACATAGTAGGGAACAATGAACGATTCACTTCTTTGATAATTTCTTCTTCAGAAAATTCTTCAAAAGGTTTCATCCAAATTGCACCGCCTACGTTGTTGATGAGCACATCAACACGACCATAGGTTTCAAGTGCTTTAGCAACCACAGATTCTGCACCTGCAAAAGTTTCAAGGTTGGCTTTTACGGTTACTGCATCGCCACCGTGTTCTTCAATTTCGGCCAACACTTCTTCTACATAGGGAGAAAGGTCTGCCATAACCACTTGGGCACCTTCACTCGCCACTTGTAAAGCCACACCGCGACCAATGCCTTGAGCGGCACCAGTCACGATTACAACTTTGTTTTCAAATCTTTTTGTGCGATTCATTTTATTCTCCGACTGCGTTTATTGAATGTCTAACAAACTTAGTTGGCAGAGAATTTTTCAAATAAGAAGCTAGCAGGTTTAACGCCTTCAGCATCTAACCAACCGCGTACCGCTTCTACCATTGGTACTGGACCACATAAGTAGATGTCTACATCACCACCGTTAAGCCATTCGTTTTCGATATGACCTGTAACATAACCCTTACGCTCATGTGCAGATTCTGGGTTAGCGACTACAGTGCGATATTCGAACCAAGAGAATTTGTCTTGAAGTTCGTTTAATTTTTCAATTGCAACCAAGTCAAAATCATTGGTTACACCAAATACTAAACGTATTGGATGTTCTGAACCTTTTTCTTCAAGCACTTGCAGCATAGACATGAATGGTGCAATACCTGTACCGCCTGCTAACATCACTACTGGACGAGCAACGTTACGTAAGTAGAAGCTACCAAATGGACCGGTGAAGGTCATTTTGTCGCCCGCTTTGGCATTTTGGCTTAAGAATTCGCTCATTTTGCCGTTTGGTACGTTACGTACAACAAAGCTCGTTAAGCGGTTGCCTGGTTTAGAGCTGAATGAATAAGAACGGGTTTCTGTTGTACCAGGAATACCCACATTCACGTATTGACCTGCAAGGAAGTGAATGTCTGGTTGACCTTCATCTAACTGAATGTCAAAAGTAATGGTCGAGTCAGATAAGTTTTCTACACGAGCCAAAGTACCTTCAAATGCATGAATTTCAGTTTTACATACATCAGAAGTTGCTTGAATTTGGAATACTGCGTCAGAAGTTGGTTTACATTGGCATGCAAGAATGTAGCCTTGTTCAGCTTCTTCTGGTGTCAATGCATCTTCAATATAAGTTTCTTCAGGCATGTCATACGAACCTGATTCACAAAACGCACGGCACGTTCCACATGCACCGTCACGGCAGTCCAAAGGAATATTGATCTTTTGACGGTAAGCTGCGTCTGACAGTGTTTCACCATCTGTAACAGAAATAAAACGTGTAACGCCATCTTCAAATTGAAGTGCAACATTGTGGTTTGACATGGCTGAATATCCTATATAAATCTTTGAAACTAGACCTTTCAGCCAAGATTCCATCTGGCTGAAAGGTTTTTACCTTGCTGTAAATGAATACAGTCTTAGAGGTGGTAGATATCGATTACTTGGTTGATGTAATCGTTTTTCAGCACCACGTACTTGCTTAAAATTTGCGGTTTGTCGCCAGAAAAATCAATTTCATAGCGCGACATACCAAAGTAGCTGTAGTTAGTTTTGTAACGGAAACTTAAAGTGTTCCAGTTAAAACGTACAGTGACTTTATCGCCATCACGTTCAACAATTTCAATGTTGCTGATGTTGTGGCTTGTGCGTGTATCTGGCATGGTTGCAGATGAACGCTCAGTTTTGATACGGAACACACGGTCTTCTAAACCTTGACGGTCTGGATAGTAAATCAAAGAGATTTCAGACTGTGGATCTTGAGTTAAACGGTCATCGTCATCCCAAGCTGGCATCCAGAAAGAAGCAGTAGGAGCGTAGCACTGTAACCACTCATCCCATTGCTCATCATCTAAGAAGCGAGCTTCTTGATAAAGGAATTGAGCAATATTTTCTAAAGTAATCGCGCTCATGCGTTTTCTCCTTCAGTAGATGCAGCAATTTCTTTTTCAGTCGCAATACCTTTTTTGATTAGATCTAACCAATGTTGGTGCTGAGAAAGATATAAACCTTCGTCTTCAGTTTTAATACCTGAAAGTTTTGGTTTTAAACCGATTTCGTTTGCAGCATCGTCTGGACCTTGGATCCAATGCTTAGAACCACGGCACATATCGTTCCACTCAAGTGCGATACCTGCGTAGCCAACTTGACATGCACGGAATTCTTCAAGATCGTCTGGTGTAGCCATACCTGATGCGTTAAAGAAGTCTTCGTACTGACGAATACGGCGTGCGCGTGCTTCTGGCTCTTCACCTACAGGTGCGATACAGTAAATCGTCACTTCAGTCTTATCGACAGAAAGAGGACGTAACACACGAATTTGTGAACCGAACTGATCCATGAAGTACACGTTTGGATAGATACACAAGTTACGTGAACGTTCGATCATCCATTTCGCCATTGCTTCACCGTATTGCTCGGTGTATTCATCTTTCTTGGCAAAGTTAGGACGGTCTTCTGGGTTAGCCCATTGAGTCCAAAGCAGCATGTGACCATTTTCAAAGCCGTAAGAACCACCGCCTTGTTTGCCCCATGAACCTGCGCTCATTGCACGGATGTTATCGCCAGCTTCTTTTTCTTTACGTTGCTGAGTTGTTGCAGCGTAGTTCCAGTGTACTGCAGACACGTGGTAACCATCGGCACCGTTTTCAGCAGTTAACTTCCAGTTACCTTCATAGGTGTAAGTCGAAGAACCACGTAAAACTTCAAGACCTTGTTGAGATTGACCCACAATCATGTCAATGATTTTAGTCGCTTCGCCTAGGTATTCTTCTAAAGAAGGAACATCTGGGTTTAAGCTACCAAACAAGAAACCTTTATAGCTTTCAAAGCGGGCAACTTTTTTCAAGTCGTGTGAACCGTCTTTGTTAAAGCAATCTGAATAACCTGCATCTGCTGGGTCTTTTACTTTTAACAACTTACCAGAGTTGTTGAAAGTCCAACCGTGGAATGGGCAAGTATAAGTTGCTTTGTTACCACGCTTGTAACGACATAATTGTGCACCACGGTGTGAACACGAGTTGATCATGGCATTCAATTCGCCATTGCGGTTACGCGCAATGATGATTGGCTGACGACCAATGTAAGTGGTGTAGTAGTCATTGTTGTTTGGAATTTGGCTTTCATGTGCCAAATAAACCCAGTTGCCTTCAAAAATGTATTTCATTTCTAGGTCAAACAGGGCTTGGTCTGTGAATACTGAACGGTGTAATTTAAATTCACCAGATTCAAAATCATCAACCAATAATTCGTCAATACGGTCTAAGTGGCTAGTATTGATAACAGGAATACGAGGCATGTCCTTTCTCCGACTTTCCAAGGAGGGCAGTCATCGGGATGAATCTAATGATTGCATCCCGATTCCATTCAAATTATGCGCTTGCGCGGCGACGTTCAACTTCAGTAGAAGGAGCGCCTTCTTTATCTTTCTGAAGAACAACGTTGAATTGGATGTATTTGAAAGGACCTTTCAAACCACGACGTGCGATTTCAGCTTCGTCAGTTACGTCTACAGCTTCAGCAACTAGACCTTCACGAGTACCGAATGCGAAGTCGTCCCAAAGGTATTTATCACCTTCGATGTTGAACTGAGTCGTAAGCTTACGGTAGCCAGGTGCAGAGATGAAGTAGTGCACGTGTGCTGGACGTTGACCGTGACGAGAGATTTGGTTCAATACACCTTGAAGTGGACCTTCAGGGTTTAAGCCATAACCTACAGGCATAGTTGTTTGAGCAACATATTGACCTTTTTCATCAGCTAAGATTGAGCGACGTAGGTTGAAGTGGCTTTGTGACTTATCAAAGAATGAATAGTTACCGTGGCTGTTTGCATGCCATACTTCAACTTTAGCACCAGGAATGATGTTGCCGTCAGTGTCAGTTACTGTACCGTCAATGATTAAAGTTGGGATTTTGCCTTCTTCAGAACCATCGTCCATACGAGCAAAACCAGTAGATTCAGGCGCACCAGCAACATACAATGGACCTTCAATTGTACGTGGCGTACCACCAGTTAAACCTGCTTTCGCATCAGCTTCGTCAGCACGTAAGTCTAGGAAGTGCTCAAGACCTACTGCAGAACCCATTAATGCAAATTCATCAGCTTTTGCGATGTCAATAATAGTTTCGATACCTTTCCAAACTTCTGATTGGCTTAAGTCTAAGTCTTCAATCGCTTGGAATAAGTCTGTAACTAAACGAACAAGTACTTGTTGTACGCGTGCATTTACTGGACCTTCAGAAGTGTCCACGTTACAAGCTTTAACTACATTTTCAATGGTTTGACGATCCATTTTCATTCTCCTTGGAGGTGTGCTTCGGTGGCGAATATCTCTGGACTAAAACGAGATAATTGGCTGCCACTTTCCTTGTTTACTTGGTTTGCTAAATGTGTATTTTGGAGCTGGAGTAAGGTGCTTACTCCAGTTTCCGAGTTGAATCAGGTGTCATCTTCACGAATTGATGAAGGGTGGCGGTTCAATGCCATTACTTCAATATTCATGTAAGGGTAAAGCGGAAGACCTTGCAAAATGTTGTGAAGTTCTTCATTGCTCTCAACATCAAAAATACTGATGTTTGAATACTGGCCAGTAATACGCCAAATATGACGCCATTTACCTTGACGCTGTAATTCCTGTGAATAGGCTTTTTCAACGGCTTTGATTTCGTTGGCTGTTTCAGCTGGCATATCCAATGGAATGTTTACATCCATACGTACGTGGAAAAGCATGGGTTTCTCCTAATTACTGACGACGCAAGTTGTCAATTTTGTCTTCATCCAACTCAATGCCTAAACCCGCACCTGTTGGAAGGTGTAATTCAAAGTCTTGGTACTGAAGTGGAGTTTTTAAAATTTCTTCGGTCAGCAATAACGGACCAAATAATTCTGTGCCATACGCTAAATTTTGGAAGGTCGAGAACACATGCGCAGATGCAATCGTGCCGACAGGGCCTTCAAGCATTGTGCCGCCATATAGGTCGATACCTGCCAACTGTGCGATAGTTGCAACTTCACAACCTTCGATTAGGCCAGCAGATTGAGCAACTTTGACTGCAAATACAGATGCAGCATTACGTTTTGCCAATTGATAAGCACTTTGTGGGCCCATCAACGATTCATCTGCCATGATGGCAATATCAAATTTGCGTGTTAAACGCTCCATGGCATCAATGTTGTCAATTGCGCATGGTTGTTCAATTAAGTCGACACCGCCATCTTGTAAAAGCTGGATGCCTTTAATTGCTTCAAGTTCTGACCAAGCACGGTTTACGTCTACACGAATAGAAACGTCTTTACCCAATGCTTGTTTGATTGCCAATACGTGTTCTACATCTTGTTCTACTGGGCGTGAACCGATTTTGAGCTTGAACGTGTTGTGACGTTTAGCTGCAATCATTTTTTGTGCTTCAGCGATGTCTTTTTCTGTATCGCCAGATGCAAGTACCCATAACACAGGAACCGAGTTGCGTAGGCGACCACCTAAAATTTCACTTAAAGGTTGGTTTAAGCGCTGCGCTTGAATATCTAATAAAGCAGTTTGAATGGCACATTTCGCAAAACGGTTGCCATTGATATTCTTTTTAATGACCTGTAAAGTTTGTGCAACATTCAAGCCAGCTAAAGTTTTTAGCAATGGTGCGAAATATGTTTCGATATTAGTTTTTACGCTTTCTGGGCTTTCTTCACCATAGCCCAAGCCGCCAATCGTGGTTGCTTCGCCCCAGCCAACAAAACCATCTTCAGTGGTGATTTTGACTAATACAAGGGTTTGGGTTTGCATGGTTGCAACCGCCATCTTGTGTGGACGGATGGTTGGTATTTCCACCAGCAAAGTTTCTACTGACTTATACATGGTTTGCCCTTCATATCATTGCTTTATTACAGTTATGTGATATACCTTAAAAGAATAAATTGCATTGGTCGAAGATCAAATTTGCATTTTTTTATACTTAAAAGGTATTTTGAGCTATGGAACTCAGACATTTACGTTATTTTGTTGCTGTTGTAGAAGAGCAAAGTTTCACCAAGGCAGCAGAAAAACTCTTTATTGCTCAACCACCTTTGAGCAGACAGATCCAAAATTTAGAACAAGAGCTTGGAATTCAACTGTTTGAGCGTGGAAGTAGACCGCTTAAGACCACCGAAGCAGGCCAATTCTTTTACCAACATGCCGTTAAACTTTTGTCTAATGCGGAAGAAATCAAGTCGATGACAAAACGAGTCGGTATTGCTGATCGTACTGTTACTATAGGCTTCGTTGGTTCTTTATTGTTCGGATTATTGTCAAGAATTGTATATTTGTTTAAACAGCAGCATCCGCATTTAAAAATAGAAATGGTGGAAATGACCACCAATGACCAAATTCAGGCACTGAAAGAAGGGCGTATAGATGTTGGGTTTGGACGTTTAAGAATTTCTGATCCTGCAGTAAAACGTATCTTATTACGTGAAGAACGCTTGATGGTTGCAGTGCATTCTAGCCACCCATTTTCGGCACAAAAAGAAGGTGTATATTTGGCGGATGTTGTTGATCAACAACTATTTTTATATCCAAACCACAATAAACCAAACTTCTCTACCCAAATTCGTGGCGTGTTTTCTGAGTATGGTTTAGAGCCTCGAAAAATTCGTGAAGTGCGTGAATTACAATTAGCATTGGGTTTTGTCGCTGCAGGTGAGGGCGTGTGTATCGTGCCAGAAAGCGCACAAAATATTCATTTGGCACATTTGCACTTTATACCTTTATTAGATGACTCGGCTGTAAGTCCTGTATTTATGGCAATTCGTAATATGGATGAAAGTGAAGACATTCGATCTTTGTTTGACTGTATTTATCAAGTTTATGATTTAGAAGCAGTCACTTATGATCGTAATGTATTCTAGTAAAACGATATAAAACAAATATTTATAATAATATTTCTTATATAAAAGCACAGATATTTTTAAAAAAATACTGTTATGTGAATTGCCTGAAAAATCTTTTTTAAGCATCACATCACAGTATTTTTTTCGCCTTATTATTTTTATCTATATTAAAATCAATATATTACAAAACTATAGACTTTTTAGGTATGTATCCATGCCTATTCAGTTTTGGACAAATTTTAACTTATTATTCATTGTGTGCATCTGAGTTGGAGTAACGGACTTCACAATTAGGAGGTGAAGCAAGATGCAAAGCAATAAAATTAATATTAATACCTTGATTGACGACGCCAAGTTCACGCCATTCCATTGGGGCGTATTGTTTTGGTGTTTGATGATCATTATTTTTGACGGTTACGATTTGGTCATTTATGGGGTTGCATTACCATTACTTATGCAAGAGTGGGCGCTCAGTGCGGTACAAGCAGGTTTACTGGCCAGTACGGCATTGTTTGGCATGATGTTTGGTGCCATGACCTTCGGTACGTTATCGGACAAGTTGGGTCGTAAAAAAACCATTATGATCTGTGTGGCTATTTTTAGTGGCTTTACCTTCCTTGGCGCATTTGCGACTAACCCTGTTGAATTTGGTATTTTACGTTTCCTTGCAGGCTTAGGTATTGGCGGTGTAATGCCAAACGTAGTGGCATTAATGACTGAATATGCGCCAAAGCGTATTCGCAGTACTTTAGTTGCACTTATGTTCAGTGGTTATGCCATTGGCGGTATGACATCAGCATTATTGGGCGCATGGTTAGTGCCGCAATTTGGCTGGAAAATCATGTTCTACATCGCGATTATTCCATTGGTAGCTTTGCCACTGATTTGGAAATTCTTGCCTGAGTCACTCATGTATTTGACCAACAAGAAAGAATTAGAGCAAACCCGTAACATCGTACAAAAGATTTCACCTACACAACAATTGAATGGTGACACTGAATTCGTATTGAACGAAGTGATCAAAGGTGACGAAGCTCCTGTAAAAGCATTGTTCCAACAAGGTCGTACTTTCAGTACCTTCATGTTCTGGGTTGCATTCTTCATGTGCCTATTGATGGTATATGCATTGGGCAGCTGGTTACCAAAATTGATGATCCAAGCAGGTTACTCACTTGGTGCAAGTATGATCTTCCTATTCGCACTGAATATTGGTGGCATGATTGGCGCAATTGGTGGTGGTGCATTGGCTGACCGCTTCCATATCAAAAAAGTACTCACCATTATGTTTATCTGTGGTGCAGCAGCATTAATTCTGCTTGGCTTTAACAGTCCACAAATTGTGTTGTACACCTTAATTGCAGTTGCTGGGGCAGCAACCATTGGTTCACAAATCTTACTTTATACTTTCGTCGCACAATATTACCCATCTACTGTACGTTCTACAGGTATGGGCTGGGCATCAGGTATTGGTCGCATCGGTGCAATCGTTGGGCCAGTACTCACAGGTGCACTATTAACCATGAATTTACCGCACCAAATGAACTTCTTTGCTATTGCGATTCCAGGTGTAATTGCTGCCTTAGCAATCTTCATGGTGAATTTAAAAACGTCTGTAGAAGCTAAAGCCGCTGCGGAGCCTACTGTAGAAAGCAATCCAGTCGCACAAAAAGCAACCCAATAATTTCTTTACCTTTCCATTAATCTACAGTCATCAATGATATAGATCGCCATCGTAAGAGATGGTGATCTGTTGCTAGAATTTGATGGCACAATAACAAGCGAGTTTAGGATGAACGCGAAAATATTAACCCAATCTACACATTTTCAATCTACAACGGTTCGACCAACAATGCAGCGTACGCTCATGATGAGCATGATTGCATTGAGCATGGGCGGTATGAGTGTTGCAGCACAAGCGCAAACTCAACAGCAAAAAGAAATTGAACAACTTAGACAAGAAGTTCAGGCTTTACGTGGTTTGATTGAGCAGCAAAAAGTACAAAATGCACAAACTGCAACAGCAATTGCCAATGTGCAACGTACTGCAGCAGCGCCAGTTGCTAATCCTGTGTTAAAAACTGCCAAAGGTGCCGAATTTAATCTATATGGTAATGTGCGTTTAGATGCTTCTTATCAGGTAGAAGGTGGCGCTAAAGATATGCCGTATAACCAAATTAACGGTGTACCACTTGAAGGCAATAAAGAACAAAGTGATCGTTTAAGATCAACACTTTCTGCAACCCGTTTAGGTTTAGATTTTAAAAGCCCTGTGGGTGAACAAGACGTAAAAGGTAAACTTGAAGTTGACTTCTTAGGTGGAGCAAACCTTGATAACTTACGTATTCGCCATGCTTATTTGAACTATGGGAATTGGTTGATTGGTCAAACTTGGTCAAACTTTGCAATTCCAGACTATATGCCAGAAACCATTGATGCTTTGGCGTATGTTGGTGGTGCGGTGAAACGTACACCACAAGTACGCTATACAACAAAGTTTAGCCCACAAACCAATTTGGTGGTTGCAGCTGAAGACCCTAAAGACAGTTCAATCAGCCAGCGTTTACCTGCATTAACTGCGCGTTTAAATCATCAATTTGCAGATAATTTAAATGTCAGCGTACGTGCGATGGGACATGAAAAACGTGTCAATTCTGATGAAGAAATGGCATGGGGTGTCGGTGTAGGTGCTAAATACGATGTTGTACCGGGCACGACTTTAAAAGCCGATTATTACCATGTAAAAGGTGATAGCAGCTTTGTATCATTTACCAACAAAGGTGTTGCTGTTACTAACCTTGATGACAAAGGTGCGATTACTGCAACGAGTGCTATCGCAGCGCAAAGTGAATTCGATTCAATTATGGTCGGTATTACACAAAAGTTTGGTGACAAAGTGCATGGCACTTTGGGTTATGGTTATATGAGTTTTGACAAAGACCCTAACTACATTGCAGCAACGAAAGACACAACCACGATTAACAAAGACTTATGGCAAGCTTGGGCAAACGTATTCTATAGCCCACGTAAACCGTTAAGCTTTGGTTTAGAATATGTTTATGGTGAGCGTGAAGCATTTGGTGAAGCAGCAAATGGCAGCAAAACAGGTGAAGATAACCGAATCAATGCAGTCGCAATTTATAACTTCTAAAATTGTACTGTAAACCACAAAAGAGCTGAGCCAAAAACTCAGCTCTTTTTTTATTGTCGGGTGATCGGCTTGGCAATTAGGCATGAGTATATTGCGTGATGTGCTGTTGTATCACCTCAGACAAAACATCCAATGCAGCAGCAATATCACTGTTCCAAGCAAAAGAGCAGTTTAAACGAATAAAGTTCTGGCTGACCTGTTCAGAACGGAATAACTGACTTGGCGCAATGCCAATCTTATTTTGAATCAATTGCTGATAAATCGTATAGCCATCTATATATGCAGGCAGTTCAATCCATAAAAAGTAACCACTAGAATAGTAGTGAATTTTACAAGCTGGGTTTAAGCGCTGTTTCAATTGCTGATAAAACACTTTTTTATGTTTTTCCAATTGTTTGCGTAATTGACGCAAATGTTTTTCATAATGATGATGCGAAAGAAAATCCACCAAAGTATTTTGCAGTAAGGGACTTGCAGAAACCGTGCTCATGAGTTGCAAATGCTGAATAGCATTGGAAAATTGACCTGCATAAACCCAACCGACCCGCACAGCAGAACCCAAAGTTTTAGAAAAAGAAGCGCAATGCAGTACGCGTTGTTGTCGGTCAAAATACTTCATGGGCAGTGGTTTTTGCGTACCGTAATACAATTCTTGATAGACATCATCTTCAATTAAATACACTTGATATTCTTCAAGCAAACTCGCAATACGTTGCTTAATTTCATCTCTGACACTAAAGCCAATAGGGTTATGAATATTCAACATCAACCAGCAGACTTTAATTGGGTATTGTTTTAAGGCTTGTTCAAATGAGTCTAAATCGAAACCTGAAACAGGGTGTTCTGGAATGGTAATCACCTGTAAACCAAGACGTTCAGCCGCTTGCCATGCACCATAAAAAATAGTTTCTTGTAATAGAATAAAATCTCCAGGTTTGGTCAAAGCTTGTAATGACAAATTGAGCGCATCTAATGCGCCAGATGTAATGACAATGTCATTTGCATGGGTGGGTATGCCTTGTAAACAGTAGCGATTTGCAATTATGGTTCTTAATTCATAATTGCCCGGTGGCATGTGGTCGTGGCTAAAATAACTGCTTTTTCGCTTGGCGTGCTGCGCTAAAATTTGCATTAACTTTGGGTTAAACAGTAATTCTGCATTGGGAAAGGCAGAGCCTAAAGGACTGACATCTGCAGACTGAATTGATTTTAAATAGCCAAAGACCAAAGAGTTCATTTGAATATGTGCATTTAAACTCAAACTGCTTGGTACAGGTCGTTCAGTTTGATTGAGACGTTCTGCGACATAAAACCCCGACTTTTGTTTAGCGTAAACCAATCCCTGAGCTTCAAGTTCTTGATAAGCGTTTAGCACGGTCATTAAGCTATAACCACTGATTTGTGATTGTTCTCTTAACGAAGGTAACTTGCTATGTGCTTTCCATGCACCATTTTCAATGAGTTGCCGAATGTTCAACGCCAATTGTTCAGATTTATACATGGTATGACTCAAGCATTTTTTGCAGCTGTTACTTATTTTGATCTATTTTTAGGTTTAAAACATTAAATAATTTCTGTTTTTATAACAGATTGGCATGTATCTAAAATCAACTGTTATAGTTTTTAATGAATATTTTGTATCTACAGCAATGCTTTAGAATTTTACATAATCTGTATATCCCCATAATCTGGCTAGATTGGAGTCGATATGCAAGAAGATAACTCACGCAAACCACAGAAATATGCCGATAGCAGTATTTCAGACAAAGCATTTAAGCACATGATTATTTGGTTTACCGTGTATGTAGCTTTATTTTGTATCGGCGTGGCTGTTGTGGTGAATTTAGATAAGTTCTAAACAGTTTTTGAATAACAGCACACCTATAATCGCTTCAAGATATGAAAAACATTCATTTGAATTTTAATGAATGTTTTTTTTTGTTTATAAAAGAGATCGTAAGCGCATAACTCAAAAGCAATAAAGATCGCAAAAATAACGGAATAGGCGTAAATTATAACTTTATCAGTAAAGCATTTGTGGTTGCAATGATTTCGAGTTGGGTGCTCTTTACCTTAATGGCTGCATTTATGCAGGCATGGCGCAATGCCTTTCAAAAACAACTCAGCACAAGTGTAGATGTTTATGGCGTGACTTTGGCACGTTTTATTTTTGCCTTGCCTTTTGCATTGGCGTATTTAAGCATTTTACAATGGCAGCAGCCTGTTCAAGCCAAACTACATTTTAGTTCGGTGTTTTGGCTGTATATCATTATTGCAGCAGTGTGTCAGATTTTAGCCACGGCTTTAATGGTAAAACTGTTTCAACAAAAAAATTACGCAGTAGGTGTCGGGCTTGCCAAAAGTGAAGCAGTTTTAGCCGCAATTGTAGGCGTGATTTTCTTACAAGAACATTTAAGTGCATTGGCTTGGTTCGGCGTTGCGATAGGCGGTATTGCGGTATTTCTACTCAGTAAAGGCAATCAACGCAGTGATTTTTCATTCACGACTTTAGCCATTGGAATCGGTAGTGGACTCAGCTTCGCGGTGACTTCTTTATTGGTGCGTGAAGCCAGTCTAGAACTCGATTTCTTACCGTTTATTCACCGTGCTGCATGGGTTTTGGTGTGGGTCATTGGCTTACAATGTTTTATCTTATTGGCTTTTTTAGGTATATTTAAACGACATACCTTATATGCCATGTGGCAGCGGGTTGGATTAACTTTTAAAGTGAGCGTCTGCAGTTTTTTAGCATCACTGGGCTGGTTTAGTGCCATGAGTATGCAAACTGTGGCGATTGTGAAAACACTCGGACAAATTGAAATATTATTCAGCTTACTTATTTCAGCGTATTTCTTTAAAGAAAAACTTGCCCGTACCGATCATTGGGGATTGGGATTGGTCGTGCTTGCAGCAATGTTGGTCATTTGGGCATAGTGTTATATTTCACAGCTATGTAGTTTCAAACTTATGTCAAATCCGTTGACTTCATTTGAGCATCTCAGAAAT
>NZ_JAYJLK010000031.1:0-37517 GCF_051948795.1 Acinetobacter sp. Lyrl_1 | reverse complement strand
TCTAACTTCTTTGTGTACAGTGACAGCAACCTTAACCTACCTCTCCCCATACACCGTTGCAATCAAATGCTCCACCACTTGCGGCTCAGCCAAAGTAGATGTATCTCCTAAACTATCCAATTCATTCGCTGCAATTTTCCGCAAAATACGGCGCATAATTTTACCTGAACGGGTTTTGGGTAAAGCAGGTGCCCAATGCAGCGCATCAGGCGTTGCCACAGGTCCCAAAATTTTGCGAACCCAATTGACTAATTCTTCACGCAACTCCTCTGACTCAGGTGTACCAACTTGCAAGGTTACAAAGGTGCAAATCCCCTGTCCTTTAATCTCATGGGGCATACCCACCACTGCCGCTTCAGCCACAGCTTCATGTGCCACCAAGGCACTTTCAATTTCTGCGGTACCTAAACGGTGCCCCGAAATATTCAAGACATCATCCACACGCCCTGTAATCCAGTAATAGCCATCTTCATCACGGCGTGCACCATCTCCTGTAAAATACGCACCCGGATAGGTCGAAAAATACGCTTCAATAAAACGTGCAGGGTCGCCCCAAATACCGCGCATTTGCCCTGGCCATGAATCTTTCATAATTAAATTGCCTTCGGTCGCGCCTTCCAGTTCATTACCTTCGGCATCGACAATAGCAGGTTGCACGCCAAATAATGGGCGGGTTGCCGAACCGGGTTTCAGTGGCGTTGCACCAGGCAATGCTGAAATTAATATGCCCCCTGTTTCGGTTTGCCACCATGTATCTACAATTGGGCAACGTCCTTCGCCTACCACGTTGTAATACCAGTTCCACGCTTCAGGATTAATCGGCTCACCGACTGAACCAAGTAAACGCAAGCTGCTGCGGTCACTTTCACGTACAAAACGATCTCCCTCTCGCATCATGGCGCGAATGGCAGTCGGCGCGGTATATAAAATGGTGATGTTGTGTTTATCAACAATATGCCCTGTGCGCGCCCAGCTTGGATAGTTCGGCACCCCTTCAAACATCACGGTAGATGTACCATTCGACAATGGCCCGTATAAGACATAAGAATGCCCTGTAATCCAGCCTACATCTGCGGTACACCAAAACACATCATCCTGTTTCAGGTCAAAGACTTCTCGGAACGTACTGTTCACATAGGTCAAATAACCGCCTGTGGTATGCAAAACACCTTTGGGTTTTCCAGTCGAACCCGAGGTATATAAAATAAATAGTGGATCTTCGGCATTCATCGGCTCGGGTGGGCAGATATCATTCACCGACATAATTTCCATGTGATACCACACGTCGCGTTCAGGCAACATCTCAATCGGATTGCCTGTACGGTGCACCACAATCACATTTTGCACACAGTCGGTACCTGCTACTTTTAGAGCAGCATCAACATTGGCTTTTAAATAAATTGGCTTGCCACCACGCATGGCCGAGTCTGCAGTGACAATTAACTTGGCCTGACAGTCTTCAATTCGGCTAGCCAAAGCATCGGGAGAAAAACCACCAAAAACCACACAATGCACTGCACCAATCCGCGCGCAGGCTAGCATGGCAATCGCAGCTTCGGAAACCATTGGCATGTACAGCACCACCCGATCACCTTTTTGCACCCCGTTCTTTTTCAGCACGTTGGCAAAACGACAGGTTTCATCATGCAAAGAAGCAAAAGAAACCACTTTATGCCGAGATGGATGATCTCCTTCCCAAATAATTGCAGGTTTATGCGGATGTTCTTTTAAATGACGGTCTAAGCAATTGGCACTGACATTCAGTTGCCCATCGGCAAACCATTCAATTTTAAAATGCTCGGGGTCAAAGTTGGTATTTTTGACTTGAGTAAAAGGTTTAATCCAATCTAAGCGTTGGGCTTGCTCTGCCCAATAAGTATCAGGGTCATCTATAGATTGTTGATAGCGTTGAAAATATTCTGCCTCAGTGGTGCGGGCAGTCTTTTTAAATTCATCTGGAACAGGATATACGTCTTTCATCTGCTACTTCCTTGATGTTCTTGCATCTCTCACGAGATGTATGCCACGTTATTGATTATTATTTCTGCACATTTACAGTATGAACTTTCTTTTTTATGGCTCACCATTCGGCTTTAGTCGCATAAATTTTATACAAACAAGAGCATGCCAAATCGTTGATCGAATGCCATGTCCTTGCATTCATACTTTTCAGGTTTACATTCCACTGTACTGCGCATTGCATTATTTTTAAAGAAAATATCGTCCAATAATCGCGAGTATTAACATTTTTTTACGCAGCCAATCATCCATGCCAACGACCCTGTCTTACAGATAAAACCACATACAACTAGCATTTTAAGCGCCAAAAAATAGTACGCTCATCACTTCTCTCCAAGTTGTCTAAAATACTCGCAAGTAAGCATTGCTTCATTAACCAAATTGAGTTTTTCAGGCAAAATAGTCACTTCATTTTGAATTCGGAATTATCGTGGCAGAATCCAAACCCTCACTCAGTGAAGTTTCTGAAAACACCAGCCAGCTGTTGCAGGAAGCCACTGAAAAAACCACGCAAACCGTGATCAATCATACGGCCAAGTACAATGACGCCTACTCCACCATCGACAAAATTATGGAAGGATTTTGGGAGCGTGTGCCGTATTTAATGATTGCAGCCGTGGTGCTGATTCTGTTTTGGCTGCTTGCCCGTGTGTTTAAATGGTTTGTCCGCAAGACCCTAAACAATCGTTCCTATACCCGACAAAATCTGGTTTTGGTGCTGAATCGGGTCGGTAGTTCCGCAATTATTTTCTTTGGTTTTCTGATTGCGATGGTAATTGCCATTCCTGGCTTTACCCCAAGTCAACTCATGAGTGCTTTGGGATTAGGCTCAGTGGCGATTGGTTTTGCCTTTAAGGATATCTTTCAGAACTTATTGTCGGGTGTGCTGATTTTGATTGGTGAGCCATTTAAAATTGGTGATGACATTATCGTAAATAATATGGAAGGTACGGTAGAAGATATTCAGATTCGTGCCACCTTCCTGCGCTCTCCCGATGGACGTCGCATCGTGATTCCAAATGCTACGGTGTATACCAGTGCCGTGACGGTCAATACGGCTTATACCCGTCGTCGTTGCGAGTTTGTGGTCGGTATTGGTTATGAAGATGACGTACAAAAAGCCAAAGATATTATTTTGGCCATTTTAGACCGCGACATCAAAATTTTAAGTCAGCCTGCCTTTAGTGTGAATGTCACTGCATTGGCCGATTTTTCCATCAATTTAAATGTGCGCTGGTGGGTCAATACCACCGAAACCACCACATCGGCTTCCATTAGTGAGGTGCAGGAGCGTGTCATTGCGGCCTTTGCCGAGCATCACATTTCCATTCCTTACCCAGTACAGGAAGTGAAAGTGTATCGAGGTGAAACGGCATTGCTTGAAGAAGATTCAAACCGAGCCAAACAAACGCCCTAATACATAGGCAATCACGGTTTCAGTCCGAATAATACGGTTGCCCAAGTGTCGTGCTTGGCAGCCGTTTTTTTCGAGTAAATCAATTTCGTAGGGAATAAATCCACCTTCTGGGCCAATCACAATACTGCATGGATGTTGGATGGCATGTGGCATAGCTTGATCGGTATAAGGATGCGCCACATAAGCAGAACAATCGGCAGAAATCAAACCGGGCAAAACATCTTCCACAAAGGGTTTAAAGCGTTTATAAAGTTGGATCTCAGGTGCAATGGTATCGCCTGCTTGTTCCAAGCCCAAAGTTACATATTGATCGAGCTGCTGCAAAAATGGCGTTTGCCAATAGCTTTTATCAACCCGATAGCTGTGCAGTAAAATAATTTTTTCCACACCTAACGTCACGCTATCCATAATTAAACGACGCAATACTTTGGGGCGCGGCAAAGCCACAATCAGGGTCACAGGCAGTTTTTTTGGGACAGCTTCTTCATGCAGGGCTTTGACTTGAATTCGCTGCTCGCTGACCTCCACCACTTCGGTCAAATAACGCTTGCCACCACGAATCCCGACTTTCAAGGTGTCACCGACTTGCACACCAACATGCGTATGCAAATGCTGCACTTGCCGCTGGGTGCTAATAGACCACACTTCATTTGTGGTCTGTCGCAGGTCAAGCAAAACGATATTCATATTTAAAGATACTGATTAATCACGTGAATATGCTCAGTTAAAGAGCCACGATTTTTATACATAATCACTTGAGCATTTTGATTCAGCTGTGCACGTAACGCAGGTTCAAACAACAATTGCGTTAACGTATTTACAGCTTGTTCAGCATTTTCGACCACATACACGGCTTCTGCTGCAACAAACTCATCCACAATACTTTGGAAGTTAAAATAATTTTTGCCCAATACCGTGGCGACATTTAAGGCCAAAGGCTCTAAAATATTATGCCCACCGCCAGGTTCATTCAGCGAACCACCGACATAACAGGCCTGACTTAAGGCGTACCACAACCACATTTCACCCATGCTATCGGCTAAATACACTTGTGTTTCGGGTTGAATCGCTTCAGCCAAACTACGGCGCTGCATATTGAGTTGCAGTTTTTTCACCTGCACAGCCACTTCATCAAAACGCTCTGGATGGCGCGGCACAACAATACATAACAGTTCAGGATGCTGTGCGAAATAAGGTTTCAAAGCAGTCAATAATTGCTGTTCTTCAGGCGCATGGGTACTGGCAAGGGTGATAATTTTGCGATGTGCCAATTGCCATGTCTGTTGCAACTGCGCGGCTTGCTCTACAAAATCTTCTGGCGCAGTAATATCAAATTTAATATTACCCACCACGTTTGTACGCTCGGCAGGCATCCCCAATGCGATAAAACGCTGCTGTGTGGCAGAGTCTTGCGCCAAAAGTTGCTGCAAATTTTGCAACATGCCACGAGTCAATCCTTTAACTTTGGCATAGCCTTTGGCCGATTTTTCCGAAAGCCGCGCATTAATCAACAAACACGGGACTTGAAAATGCTGCGCCTGATCAATCAAGTTTGGCCATAACTCTGTTTCGACCAGTGCCAATAATTTAGGCTGATATTTCTGATAAAACTCACGAATTAAATGTACCTGATCGGCAGGTAAATACACAGCTTGAAATAAATCTAAATACGGTGCTTTAAAAAATAATGATTTGGCGCGTGCCTGCCCTGTTTTGGTGGTATTGGTGACTAAAACAGGATGCCCCGCTTTTAAATAATGTTCAATTAGAGGTTGCGCGGCATTGGTTTCTCCCACCGACACCACATGAAACCAAATGGCATGTAAATTTTTAGCGGGCTGAAATGGGCCAAAACGCTCAAGTAGTTCTTGTTGTAATTGCTCAGGATGTTCGGCACGTTTACGAATACGTGACTGATAAATCGGTTTTAGCAGGGTTAAAGCTGCGTTATACCAAAATGGAGTAGCCAAAAGATGCGCCCCAAAAGAAAGACTGTCGGCAAAATATAACAGAGCCACACACGCATGTTAATCGTATGTGGCGCTGTACGGGCTTTTATTCTGCAGATTGTTGTGTTTCAGCCAAAGTTGGATAATCGATATAGCCTTCTGCAACGGCTGTACCAATCATGTTTTCCAGCTTGAGTTCGTTTAAAGGTACATCTGCCAATAAACGCTCATACAAGTCTGGATTGGCAATATACGCCTTACCAAATGACACCGCATCGGCCTTGCCCGAAGCCAATAATTCCACGGCATCAGCACGACTTAAACGCATGTTCGCGATATATGGCACACCGCCTGAACGTACTTTCATTTCTTGGGAAATGCTGTCTTCGGCTAAATATTCGCGGGTAAAGAAAAAGGCGATTTTACGCTGCCCCAATTGCTGCATGACATAGCCAAAGGTTTCACGTGGATCATCATCTCCCATGTCGTGCTCATCGCCACGTGGTGCTAAATGCACACCGACTCGACCTGCGCCCCAGACTTCAATTAAGGCGTCCATCACTTCTAACAAGAAACGCGCACGATTTTCAACCGAACCACCGTATTCATCGTCACGTTGGTTGGTTTTGCTTTGCAGGAATTGATCAATCAAATAACCATTGGCTGCATGCAACTCTACCCCATCAAATCCTGCTTCTTTGGCACGGATGGCGGCTTGTTTATATTGCTCGGTAATGGTGTGGATTTCTGCAATTTCTAAGGCACGTGGCAACACATATTCACGTTTAGGACGCAACAAACTGACATAACCTGCTTGTTGTACCGCACTTGCCGATACTGGTGTTGCACCATTGAGTAAATCTGGATGTGAAACACGACCTACATGCCACAGTTGCGCCACAATCAAACCACCTTTGGCATGCACGGCATCGGTAACGAGTTTCCAACCCTGCACTTGAGCATCGGTAAACAATCCTGGGGTATTTAAATAACCATTGGCTTCTTCAGAAATTACCGTTGCTTCTGAAAGAATCAAACCTGCGCTAGCACGCTGTGCATAATATTCCGCCATCATTGGCGTTGGAACACGGTCATCGCTGGCGCGGCTACGGGTTAAAGGTGCCATCACCACACGGTTTTTTAGATGCAGATCACCCAAAACTAAAGGAGAGTCTAATTCAGCCATTTTTGCCTCTAATCTCACAGTTAAAGTGAGTGTTTTAAATATTCGACATATTGCTGAATGAGTGCTTCATTACGAGAAAAATACGACCATTGTCCATATTTTTCTGCACGAATAAGACCTGCCTGTTGCAGTACCGATAAATGATTTGACATGGTCGATTGCGACACTTTGCCCAAACGCTCAATGTGTCCTGCACATACGCCACGCTTAAAGTCGCCACACTCATCTACCGACAAAAATTGTTCTGGTGCTTTTAACCATTCTAAAATTTGCCGACGGGTAGGATTGGCTAAGGCTTTAAAGATTAAATCGACATCCATCATTCAGACACATATTCGTAAATATAAGCCCAATTCAGCAGCTGCTTTTAATATATCGTATTTTTTCGATATTAATATCGTTTTTTTACGATTTATATAAATTTTTAAGCAACTCAACTGAATTGGGCAGGCTTATTGTGATCTTTCAGACCGTAACTTATAGACCCTGTTTTAAACTGGCTTCAATAAACTTGTCTAAATCACCATCTAAAACCGCACCTGTATTTGAGGTTTCCACGCCTGTACGCAAGTCTTTAATACGTGAATCATCCAATACATAAGAACGAATTTGGCTGCCCCAACCAATATCAGACTTCGAGTCTTCTAAAGCTTGAGCGGCTTCGTTACGTTTACTCATTTCCAGTTCATACAACTTGGCACGTAATTGTTTCCACGCATGGTCACGGTTGGCGTGTTGTGAACGCTGGTTCTGACATGCCACCACAATACCTGTAGGTGCGTGGGTTAAACGTACCGCAGAGTCAGTTTTGTTAATGTGCTGACCACCCGCACCTGAAGCACGGTAAGTATCGGTACGAACATCTGCAGGGTTAATATCAATTTCAATGTTGTCATCAACTTCTGGTGAAACAAACACCGCAGAGAATGACGTATGACGACGGTTACCTGAGTCAAATGGTGATTTACGCACTAAACGATGCACGCCCGATTCGGTACGCAACCAACCATACGCATATTCACCTTCAACGCGAATGGTCGCAGATTTAATCCCTGCCACATCACCATCCGATTCTTCCATCAATTCTGCTTTAAAGCCGTGACGTTCAATCCAGCGCATATACATACGCAACAGCATCGATGCCCAGTCTTGCGCTTCTGTACCACCCGAACCTGCCTGAATTTCGACATAGCATGGGTTTGGATCCATTGGATTGCTGAACATACGGCGGAATTCTAATTTCGCCAGTTCTTCTTCTGCAGAAGTCAATTCAGACTGCACATCCACCAATAAATCTTCATCATCGGCTTCAACGGCTAAGTCCAACATGGCTTGGGCATCTTCTAACTGTGTCGCCAAACCTTCTAGGACATGAATCACGTTTTCAAGCTCGCCCTTTTCTTTGGCCATGGCTTGCGCACGACTTTGATCATTCCAGATTGCAGGATCTTCTAACTCGCGGAGAACCTCTTCTAAACGCTCTTTTTTCAGATCGTAGTCAAAGATACCCCCGTAGTGTTTGACCACGTTCGTTCAAGTCTTTTAATTGGTTTAGATAAGGATTAATTTCCACGTAAATTCTCTCAATTAACAATGAAGCTCAATAGCCGATAATTGTAGCACAGACCTGTTCTGGCATTTCTACCCTGCTGCAAATTCCAGCATAACTTTTCAGCTTTTATCGGTTGAATGCTAAATGTGGTTAAAAATAAAGATCGCTTTCAACTTTTAAAGTGAAAGCCTGATGATATCCAACCTAAAATAGCATGCCCGATTAACTTGGATGTTTATCTTAATGACTGATCTATCGCGCTGATGTTTTGCCTGACACATTCAGCTGAATCCAAGCTTAAACACTGTTTATCGTAATTGATTCAACCCGCCAAAATAAAACAAGGACGAAACAGTATTGGTTATTTAATGATCAATTTTAGTAAAATTCACAAAACCCACATATTTTTAATAAAACAAAACATTTAATTATTTCATTTTTATTTCAATCACTTAAACTCAAAATATTACACAAATTTACGCTTGTAACAAAGCGGTAACTTTCCTGTGATTGACGCTGATTTTTTTTCGCCTAGACTGAAAGTTGTAACAAAAAGTTTAACTGTTAACCAGATTTCAGAGGGGTAATTTCCATGAAAAAATTAGCAATCGCATCAGCCCTACTTTCAGCTTTGGCTATCACTGGTACTGCGAACGCATACCAAGCTGAAATTGGTGCATCAGCAGGACTGTTTGATCCAGACAACGCCAGCTCAAGCGGTTCATTCGGTGTAGATGGTACTTATTACTTTAACCCTGTACAAACCCGCAATGCGCCTTTGGCAGAAGCGGCGTTCCTTGATCGTGCTAGCAACGTAAATGCCAAATACCAATATGATGACTATGATTCTGCGGAACGTCACCGTTACGGTGTAGGTGCTGAATATTTCGTACCAAACTCAGATTTTTATTTAAGTGGTACAGTAGGTCGTGATGATCGTAAAGTAGACAATTCACCTAATTTTGATGAAACTGTTTATAGTGCAGAAGTTGGTTACTTACCTGCACCAGGTTTGTTAATTGCAGCAGGCCTTAAAGGTTATGACAATGACCTTGATGATGGTGTAGACCCAACTTTACGTGCCAAATATGTAACTACACTTTCGAATGGTAAAGACATCAACCTTGAAGCAGGCGCTGCTTTTGGTGATCTAGATGAATACAATCTAGCAGCAGACTACTTCATTGATAAAACTTTAAGCCTGGGTGTTGACTATTACGACAATGATCGTAATGACAGTAACGAATTTGGTATCAATGCACGCAAATTCTTTACACCACAAGTCAGCTTGGAAGGTCGTGTAGGCTTTGGTGAAGTTGGTAATGCTGACTACAACCGCTTTGGTGTCGCTGCGAAATATCGCTTCTAAGCTTAAGTCTAATTCCTTACTCAAATAGCACCCTTCTTCGGAAGGGTGCTTTTTTATACCCTAAAATAAAGCAGTTAGGTAGAAATAGTACATTGACTGTATGTTTATTTTCCGTACAATCAGCAACAACTGTAACAAAACAGTCATATTTCTATAACAGAGGGAATCTCAATAATGTTTAAAAAACTTGCGCTTGCAACTGCACTTCTTGCTGGTTTAAGTACTGCTCATGCGTATCAATTTGAAATCAATGGGGGCTATGAAAACACTGATTTTGATGGAGAAGGTGATTTAGATACATTCTTCATTAATGGCAAATATTATTTAAATGGTGTTCAAGTCAAAAATGCACCTTTAGCTGAAGCAGCGTTCCTAAGTAAAGCTAGCAATATTGGTTTAGGTTATGCTAATGTTAGCGGTGATGGCGACGAAGATATTGATGTCGTTGGCCTGAGCGGAGAATTCTATATTCCAAATACACAATTCTATGTGGGTGGAACTATTAACCAGGTTGACTTTGCAGGCGACGATAATACTGGTTATGCACTTGAAGTTGGTTACTTACCAATCAATGGCCTTTTATTGGCTATTGGTGCAGCAAATGAAAGCGTAGACCCTGTTCAAGTTGCAAACTATGGCTTTATGACAAATCTTCTAAATCAAGTAACCGTAGGTGAGGATACTGCTGTATCTTTACGTGCTAAATATGTCACTCAAATTGGCAACCATTTTGCTAACTTTGAAGGCTTATCTTATTTTGGTGATGAAACAACTTATCGCTTAGGCGCTGATCTTTATATCGACCCAACTTTAAGTGTAGGTATTTCTATTGCAGACTCAACTGCTGATGATTCTGATACTGTTTTTGGCGTTCGTGCACAAAAATTCTTTACCCCAACAATTGCAGTTGGCGTAAATTACACAACAGTTGATGAAATCGATTCATTCGGCATCAATGGTACATTCCGCTTCTAATCTCTCAGATAAAAAGCAAAAAATCCGCTCAAATTTGAGCGGATTTTTATTTGGGCTACTGCTCCAAATGCACAATCTGCAGTTGTAAACTGACATTGCCATTAAACACATTGCGTTCCAATTCATAAACCAAACGCACATGATCCAGCATTGGGTTAAAGTCAAATTTATCTTTGGCACCAAAGGCAATCGCATCCAGCACTTGCCCATTGTCCAACGCCAAACGCAGTTTTAAATGCGTCTCTTTAAGCCATCTAAAATCGACCACTTTAAACCGCCCTTCAAATATAGGTTGTGGAAATTTATGTCCCCACGGTGCCAAATGCTGCAGCATCTCTACCGTGTGTAAATGAAAGGCCTCTGGCGGCAATTCACCATCTGTCCACAGCACGGCATGAAACAGCTCTGCATCCATCTGCGCAATTAGCTGTTCAAACACCTGTTTAAATTCTGCAAAATAAGCCTTTTTAATGGTCAAGCCTGCCGCTGCAGCATGCCCACCAAAATGACTAACCAAGTGTGGATATTGCTCTGCCACCAATTCAATGCTGTCACGAATATGAATACCTTCTATGGAACGGGCCGAGCCTTTAATATGTTCACCATCTTCATCGGCAGCAAAAACGATTGCAGGCCTGTGAAACTGTTCTTTTAAGCGACCCGCAACAATACCTATCACACCTTGATGCCAATGTTCTTCAAACAAGACCAAAGCATGCGGCAAATCAGTTGTATGCAATTGCAGCTTTTCCAGTTCAGCCAACGCATCCTGTTTAATTTGCCCTTCAACCTGACGACGTTCCTGATTCAGGCTATTTAACTGACGTGCCAAGGCATAAGCAGTTTGCATATCTGCTGCCAATAAACATTCAATCCCGATATCCATGGTTTCCATGCGTCCTGCAGCATTAATACGTGGCCCCAAGACAAAACCTAAATCCTGAGCTTTAAGCTGCGCGGGTTCACGCCCTGCCAAATCCAACAATGCGCTAATTCCAGGACGACACAAGTTCTGCTGTATTCGTTTTAAGCCAGCATCCACCAAGATACGGTTGTTATAGTCTAAACTTGCAACATCGGCATAAGTTCCCAAAGCCACCAAATCTAAATATTGGGTCAAATTTGTAGCAGATTTTCCCTGTTTTTTACGCTGACTAGAGAGATTGGCCAGTACATAAAACGCTACGCCCACCCCTGCCAAAGCTTTACTTGGAAAATCACAGCCCAGTTGATTTGGATTGACCACCGCTTCTGCATCTGGCGTGACTTTCGTGGTGAGATGGTGATCGGTGATGATGACCTGCATCCCCAAAGTTTGAGCACGCTCAACTCCCGTGTGACTGGAAATGCCATTATCTACAGTAATTAATAAATCAGGGGTATAACGCTCAAAAGCCAAATCGGCAATGGCGGGAGTTAAGCCATAACCATATTTAAAGCGGTCAGGCACTAAATACTGTACCTGTGCGCCCATGTCGCGTAAGGCCAACATCATCAATGCGGTACTGGTAGCACCATCGGCATCGTAATCGCCCACAATCACTATTTTTTTCTGCTGATCAATCGCCTGATCCATCAACTGAATTGCCTCAGGCAAACCTTTCATACTTGGGGCAAGCAGATGTTTTAGTTTGAGCTCAAGTTCCTGTTCAGACGCCACCCCACGGCGCGCTAAAATCTGGGCAACAAATGTGGACACGCCCTGAAAGTTTTCAGGGCGTGTCAGTAAAGGTCTTTGTTTTATTTGTATTTTTGACATAGTTTCCAGTGATTTAAGGCATCAAGCGTTGTAGTTTCCACTCACCTTCAATTTTTTCATAAGCTAAGCGGTCATGCAAACGGTTCGGACGGCCTTGCCAAAATTCGTAATAATCAGGCTGCAAGCGGTAACCGCCCCAAAATATAGGTTTTTGCAATTCAGATTGATCGCCCACTTGGGCATGCAAGTCTTGGAAACGCGCCTGTAGTTCTTCACGGCTGGCAATCACACCACTTTGCGGAGTGCTAATATGCGCAGCGATTTGGTTGTCACGTGGGCGTTTGTGATAATACGCTGTCGATTCTTGCTCATCAATTTTTTCGACATAACCGCTGACACGAATCTGACGTTCCAGTTCAGGCCAGTAAAATAACAATTCAGCATAAGGATTGGCCGCTAAATCCAACCCTTTTTGACTGTCATAATTGGTATAAAAGTCATAGCCTGCTTCGGTAGCTCCACGCAGCAACACAGTACGCACATGCGGACGACCTTGCGCATTGGCAGTCGCCAATGACATCGCATACGGTTCATGCAGCTTGGCTTCTAAGGCATGGTTAAACCAATTCAAAAACTGAATATGCGGATTGGCACTGACCTGTGCTTCTAGCAATTCACCTTTTTGGTAACTTAAACGCAGCTCACTTAAATCTTTAATTAAATCACTCACGATTTACCCCCTTTAGACGGCATGACGACGTACAGCATCTGCTAAATCTTTCGCCATTGCCTTCACTTCAGCCAAATCATCACCTTCCACCATGACACGAATCACAGGTTCAGTGCCCGATTTACGAATCAATAAGCGTCCACGACCTTTCAGCTGTTCCGTAGCACGGTCAAACTCTTCCACCAAGGCAGGAACGGTATACGGATCAAACATATTTGCTAAGCGCACGTTTTCCAGCACATTTGGCAACAGTTTAAAATCTGCCACCAATTCATGTAGGGCTTTATTTTGTTCGACCATCACCGTTAACACTTGCAAGGCAGCAATAATTGCATCACCTGTGGTGCTCTTGTCCAAAGTCAAAATATGCCCCGATGGCTCACCACCAATAACCCAGCCATTTTCTTCCAGACCTTGTAGCACGTAACGGTCACCGACATTGGCACGGAGTAATGGTACTTGGGCTTTTTCTAACGCCAATTCCAGCGCCATATTGCTCATTAACGTCCCAACAATACCTGCAGGTTTTTTCGAGCCTTGTGTGGCAAGAATATATAAAATGTGGTCACCATCAATTTGCTTGCCTTGACTATCCACCAAAATCACACGGTCTGCATCACCATCAAATGCAACACCCAAGTCCGCCTGATGCTCAAGCACTGCTTTTTGCAAACTTTCAGGATGGGTTGAGCCGCAATTTTCGTTGATGTTTAAACCATTTGGCTCATTGTGAATGGCAATCACTTTCGCACCTAATTCACGGAATACCGCAGGGCCAACATTGTAGGCAGCACCATTGGCGCAATCGACCACAATGGTGAGGTCATTTAAATCTAAATGATATGGAAAGGTCGATTTACAAAACTCGATGTAACGCCCATTGGCATCTTTAACACGAACGCTTTTACCCAAGTTGGCCGTATCATCAATTTTTAATTCTTGTTGCAATTCTTGGTTAATTTCTTCTTGCAAGGCATCTGGCAGCTTTTTCCCTTCGCCCGAGAAAAATTTAATCCCGTTATCAAAATACGGATTATGCGATGCTGAAATCACAATGCCTAAACTGGCATGCAGGGCACGGGTTAAGTGCGCAATAGCGGGCGTAGGCAATGGACCGAGCAAATGCACATAGACACCTGCGGCATTTAAACCTGCCTGTAATGCTGCTTCTAAAATATAGCCTGAAAGACGTGTATCTTTACCCAATACCACAATAGGTTTATTTTTTTTGGTGTGCTTTTTTAAAACTTTACCTGCTGCAAAACCTAGTTTTAATGCAAATTCAGGTGTAATTGGTAACTCTCCAAACTTCCCTCGAATGCCGTCTGTACCAAAATAACTCATATTGTTCTCACTTCTTAGGGGTGATCTTTATCATCACTTTTTTACTGCGAGTTACTTTACACCAAAAATGAAAAAGCCGTCACATTGATGACGGCTTTTATTTGAAAACGATACTAAATATTAACCAACGCGATAGTTCGGCGCTTCTTTGGTAATCGTCACATCATGCACGTGAGATTCCTGCATACCTGCTGCAGTAATTTTCACGAATTTAGCATTTTGGCGTAGGTCTTCAATGGTTGAAGAACCTGTATAACCCATAGATGAACGTAAACCGCCCATCATCTGATGCACGATGTTGCCCATTGGGCCTTTGTACGGTACACGACCTTCAATACCTTCTGGTACAAGTTTTTCTGCACCTGCTTTCGAGTCTTGGAAATAACGGTCTGCAGAACCTGTTGCACCCGCCATTGCACCCAATGAACCCATACCACGGTATGCTTTGTAGTAACGACCTTGGAAGAATTCAACTTCGCCCGGTGCTTCTTCAGTACCAGCAAGCAATGAACCCACCATAATGGTACTTGCACCTGCACCAATCGCTTTGGCCATATCACCAGAGAAGCGAATACCACCATCGGCAATTAATGGAATCTGTTCTTTCAATGCATTGGCAACAGCGTCAATTGCAGAGATTTGCGGCATACCAATACCTGCCACAATACGTGTGGTACAGATTGAACCTGGGCCAATCCCCACTTTCACTGCGTCTGCGCCTGCATCTAACAATGCCAAAGCAGCATCGCCAGTTGCAATGTTACCGCCAATTACTTGAACTTGTGGATAGTTAGCTTTTACCCAACGTACACGCTCAATTACGCCTGCAGAGTGACCGTGTGCAGTATCAACCACAATCGCATCGACACCTGCTTCAACCAATGCTTCTACACGGCTTGGTGTTTCTGCGCCTGTACCTACTGCAGCACCCACACGTAAACGACCTAAGTCATCTTTACAGCTGTTTGGATACAATTCTGCTTTACGGAAATCAGTGACCGTAATTAAGCCTTTTAATTCCTGCTGGTCATTCACCACCAAGACTTTTTCAATACGATGCTGTTGCAATAAAGCTTGAATGTTTTCTTTAGATTCGTCTTCGCGTACTGTCACTAAACGATCTTGACCTGTCATGATGTTGCTGACAGGTTGCTCAAGGTTGGTTTCAAAACGTGTATCACGTCCTGTCACAATACCGACAACTTTGCCATCTTTTACTACAGGTACACCGCTAATATTATTGGCTTGAGTCAGCGCAATCAATTCACGTACTGTAGTTTCTGGCGTTACGGTAATTGGGTCTTTCACCATACCCGCTTCAAATTTTTTCACACGGCGCACTTCGGCTGCTTGCGCAACGATGTCCATGTTTTTATGCAAAATACCAATACCACCGTTTTGCGCCATCGCAATTGCCATACGAGATTCAGTCACCGTATCCATTGCTGCTGAAACCAAAGGAATATTCAGGTCAATGCCGCGCGTAAAACGTGTCTTTAAGGAGACATCTTTTGGGAGAACAGTAGAATAGGCAGGGAGTAATAAGACATCATCGAAGGTTAACGCTTCTTGAACGATGGTCAGCATAACAGTCTCACTGGTAATTTCCGTGAGCCATTATAAACAAATCTGGGCACAAATTTCATTTGTTCTCTAAGAAATATTTTTTATTCTGCCCTTCTGGGGGATGCGACATGAAAAAATCGGTAATTTTCATCTAAAAATTGAAGTTTTCATCCTTAGTTTGCTTTTTAGCCGTGCAGGTTTAAAACTTGCGATGTTTCATTTTTCAGGCAGATAAAGCCGCTTCAATGTGAACCATGATTGGCTATTTATCCAAAATTAGCCGTAAAAAAAAGCAAAGCCGCAGCTTTGCTTTTTCAATCTGGATTGCGATCAACAACTTAAAGCACCATTAAACCACTTGATCGAAGTCATCATCATTCACAGAAATGGCTGGATCGACTTGCACAAATGGAATCATGTTATGCGCACGACGTGCTTTATTGCATTGATCATCGGCAATTTGCACTTCTTTACAAGAGCTGCTGCGTAATTCATAAATCCCGCAGCTCACTTGCTGTCCAACTTCACCTTCTAAAGCGACACAACGCGGCTGACTCTGATTGGTACCACACATGCATGAATAGACTGCTGTTACTGGTTCCGTGTAGTGCTCAGGCATATTCATGCCTTCAGCCCAATAAAATGAAACACGGAAATAAGCGCAACACGCGCCGCAGCTTAAGCAGGCATCTGCTGTAGGTACTTGAGACAACATTCGTTAAGTTCTCGTCATCAAAAAAATCGTTTTTGGGCGAAAATCTTAAAAAAAGTTGTTTTTGCACTCAAGTTTTTTTTTACAGTTTTTTCAGCTTTTTTTGTCGCTTATTCAGGGCAGCTAAAAACGTGTTCGTCCATCAAATCGACGCCACATTCCAGTGTTTCAATCCAGTCTAAGAATTGATTCACCTGTTCTTTGCCCACAAATGGCGTACCGTGTTGCGGCACAATCATTTCAACGTCCATGGTGCGTACCATATTCACCCAGAGGCGAATCACTTTATTGGAACACATATAGCGCTGATGGAAGCCTTTCATCGCAGGAATATGCGCAGCAAAATCAGTCAATGGAATTAAAGCATCTTCCACCATTGACGCACCCATATCACCAGAAAATAAAATTTTGGCGATAGGATCATAAAACTGGAAATTACCAACAGAGTGTAAGAAATGCGCAGGCACAGCAATAATTTTAGACTCGCCCAAAGGAATTGCCTGACCTTCATCTGGCAGTTCCACCAAACGATCTAACCAGTTGCCTTTCATACGGTCGCTCATAAAAGATGAGCTTAAGTGCGGCAAGAAACGCGCCCACAATTTTGATGCTACGATTTTTGCTTCGGTATAGACCAACCAACGCGGCATTGAAGTGATGATGTCTGGGTCTTGGTGCGATGCCATGACATAGTCAAGATTGGTCAAACGGGTATATTTGTTTAATTCCATGGTCAGTGGTACATAGGTCAGGTCGCCACCTGGGTCTAGCACTGCGGCACGGTTATTATCAATGATCAGAAATTGGTTGGCCTGAACACCTTCACCTTTGACCAAACTGGTAAAACTAATACATTTATGTGTCCCATTATCAAATAAGACCTGCGATGTTGTACGGTCAAATGCCATAACCAATCCCCAATTTTTTCATTTTAAAAATAGATTTTCTATCATTGAATAACATATAGCTATTTATGGAAAGTTACAATAAATAAAATGGCTCAGATTACCTGAAATATCAGTGAATTGCAGCAGCATTCAAATAAACAAATCCCGAGCAATTTGCTCAGGATTTATGCATTTTAATGAATAGTTTAGAATAAATAATGTTGCGCCAAAGTCGACACACCAATAATTAGGAAAATCAGTGCACCAATTTTATGAATTAAAGCAATTGGCAATCGGGTCGCTAATTTATTACCAATAAATACCGCAGGTGCATTGGCCAGCATCATCCCCAAAGTGGTTCCAAGCATGACCCAAAACACGCTGTCATAACGTGCGGCTAAAGCCACTGTGGCAATTTGAGTTTTATCGCCAATTTCTGCCAAAAAGAACAATACAAAGGTCGCGCCAAATACACCGTATTTTTGCCACTTGTTGATGCTTTCAGTTTCATCATCTAGCTGGTCTGGAATAAGCATCCAAATCGCCATGCCAATAAAACCTAAAGATAAAATCCACAATAAAATTTCTGGGCTAAGTACCGTGGTAATCCACTGCCCTAAAACTGCAGAAAGTCCGTGGTTAATGAGTGTTGCCAGTAAAATAGCAACCAAGATTGGAGCAGGTTTACGAAAACGTGCCGCGAGTAATAAAGCCAATAGTTGGGTTTTATCACCCATTTCGGCTAAGGCGACAATGGCAGTCGAGATGAGGAATTCATACATGATGTTTTTCTCTGGCTAGCACACATACCAATGACCTATCCCTCCTGCTAGCCAAAATCTGCAGAGTGATAAATCAAAGGTCTTGCCAACAAAAGAAAGCTTGAAAAAGCAGACTTGGTTCTTTGCTATGATGACCATGTTCTGTGGAACAAATATGTTGACCATCACCTTTTTACTGCATTCAGTTGAAACAGAAATTAGTAAAAAGCGGCTACTCCCCAATGAAGTACAGCTATTCTAAACGGAATACTGCGGTTAAGCAAATTTAGCCGAATAACGGCAGTGACAAAAAACCCTGCCGCAGCAGGGTTTTATAAAGCTTTTCTGAGTTTAGAGCAGCAAGCTACGAATATCTGCCAACAACTGGGTCAGTTTATGGGTAAAACGTGCTGCATCTGCGCCATTAATTACCCGATGGTCATACGACAATGACAATGGCAACATCAAGCGCGGATCAAAGCCTTCACCATTCCAGACAGGCTGCATGGTCGCTGGTGAAATACCCAAAATCGCAACCTGCGGCCAGTTCACCAACGGCGTAAATGCCGTACCGCCAATCGAACCTAAACTGGTGATGGTAAAGTTTGCACCTTGTAAATCTTTAGGCGACAACTTTTTATCACGCGCTTTTTGACTCAACTCACCCAGTTCAATCGCAATTTGTTTAATCGATTTCTGATCTGGATTACGTAGTACAGGCACGGTTAAACCATCGGGGGTTGCCACCGCAATGCCCATGTGGATTTCTTTACGCAGCAGCACAGACTTTTGATCGTCTGCCAGATGCGCAGCGAAATATGGCTCATCTTTCAGTAAATGCGCTACTGCTTTGGCAATGAACGCCAAAATGGTCAAGCTAACACCTTCTTTTTTGAAGTTAGCTTTCAATTCACTGCGCCACGCTTCTAGCTCAGTAATATCGGCCAAATCAAATTGCGTGACTTGTGGGATGTAATTGTTCAGGGACAATTGCGGAATTGACACTTGTTGTAAGCGCGTCAAACCTTTTTCTTCCACGCCACCAAATGCAGTAAAGTCAGGCAGCTTTGGCAAACCTGTAACTTGCTGTGTTGTAGCAGCGACAGGAGCCGTCTGCGGCGCAGTAAGACGCGCTTTAACATAAGCCTTCAAGTCTTCTTTGAGTACACGTGCATGTGGGCCAGTGGCGTTTACATCGGCTAAAACAACACCTAACTCACGCGCCAGTTTACGCACAGCAGGGCCTGCATACACTTTTGCATTGGCTTCATTTTGCGCCTTGCTCAATTTGTCTACATTCGTATGTGCACTTGCTGCAACCGTTGTGGTTTGTGCTGTAGATGCAGCACTGACTGCTGGCGATGCACTTGGTGCAGAGGCAACTTGCGCTGCCGCAACTGCTGCTGGTGCAGCTGCGCCTGCAGTTACTATCGTCACTAAGGCATTGCCCTGCGCAACACTTTGTCCTAATTCTACATGAATCGCTTGAATCACGCCTGCAGTAGTACTTGGCACTTCTACCGTAGCCTTGTCTGATTCCACCACAATCAAACTTTGGTCAGCGGCAACTGTATCACCTACTTGTACCAAAATTTCTGCCACTGTGGCTTTATCGACCCCTAAATCAGGCACTGCGACTTCAACCTGTGCTGATGCTGTTGTTTGTGGTGCAGATGCAGTTGCTGCGCTCGCTGTTGCAGCAGCCGCTTCTGCTGATGCCACTTGAGGTGTTTCCACCTGTGTGACTGCAGCAGCGGCGGTTTTCACTTTCAGAATCACCACACCTTCTTTTACCGTATCACCCGTAGTGATTTGGATCGCGGTAACTGTACCCGATACCGTACTCGGCACTTCTACCGTGGCTTTGTCCGACTCCACCACAATAATACTTTGATCAACATCAATCGCATCGCCCACTTGTACTAAAATTTCCCCAACAACGGCTTTTTCCACGCCAATGTCAGGTACTTGTACATCTACTTCTTGTGCTGTGGTTGATGTCGCCGAGCTTGGCGCTGCAGCGACCACTGGTTCAGCATCTTGCTTCGGTGCAGCGTCCACTTCGGCTTGCGGTGCAGCAACTTCTGTAGCAGCTGCGGTTTGAGCTTCAGTTTCTAGCTCAATTAGCACCGCACCTTCAGTCACTTCATCGCCTTGTTGTACCAAAATACTTTTCACTACCCCTGCAGCGGTGCTGGGTACTTCAACAGAGGCTTTGTCTGATTCCAACAGGACAATGCTGTCATCAACTGCAATCGTGTCGCCAACTTTGACAAGAATATCTGCAACAGTGGCTTTATCGACACCAATATCAGGCGTTTGAATTTGCATGATCAGTGCTCCTCTTTGTAGTCAGCAACCGCTTGTACTTCAGGAACCGCTTGCGGTGCCCACGCGACAGGACGATCTGTATCTAACTCAAATGTCGAGATTGCATCTTTGACCAAACGCGCATCGACTTCGCCTTCATCAGCCAGTTTTTTCAAGGTGGCTACCACAATGTGTGCAGCATCGACCCCAAAGTAGCTACGCAAGTTACCGCGGGTATCGGAACGACCATAACCATCGGTACCCAAGGCAACAAATGGACGATTGTCTGGCAAGTAACCGCGAATTTGCTCGCTATAGGCGCGCATGTGATCGGTAGCAGACACGACAATGCCATCTTTGCCACGTAACTGTTGTGAGATCCACGGCTCTTTGCTTTCTTCAGCCAATGGATGCAAACGGTTGTATTCTTCACACGCCATACCATCACGCGCCAATTCATTAAAACTGGTCACACTGTAGACATTCGAGTGGATTTGATACTCTTCACGCAAGATTTTCGCCGCTTTGATGACTTCACGCAAAATCACACCTGAACCTAGCAATTGAACCGTGGCTTTTTCATCTTCCTGCAGTAAATACATGCCGCGCTTAATGCCTTCTTCCACACCTTGTGGCATTTCAGGATGCTCGTAGTTTTCATTCATTACGGTGAGGTAATAGAACACGCGCTCCTGATTGACATACATGCGTTGCAAACCATCATGCACAATCACGGCAAGCTCATAACCAAAGCATGGGTCATAGGACACACAGTTTGGAATAGTATTGGCTAAAATATGCGAGTGACCATCTTGGTGTTGCAAGCCTTCACCATTGAGTGTGGTACGTCCTGCAGTGGCACCCAACAAGAAACCTTGCGCCTGTGCATCACCTGCCGCCCATGCAATATCCCCAATCCGCTGGAAACCAAACATGGAGTAATACATATACATTGGGATCATTGGTAAGTTATTGGTCGAATAACTGGTACCCAAAGCTGCCCAAGCACTCATTGCACCTGCTTCGTTAATGCCTTCTTGCAGCATGTGACCGTCTTTGGCTTCACGATAATGCATCAATTGTTCTTGGTCTTCAGGGGTGTATTTTTGCCCATGTGCGGCATAAATACCCAGTTGACGGAACATGCCTTCTAAACCAAAAGTACGTGCTTCATCGGGTACAATGGGTACCACACGGTCTTTAATGGCTTTTTCTTTGAGCAGGGCAGAAATCAAACGCACCATCACCATAGTGGTCGATTGTTCTTTGCCACCTGAACCTGCCAAGACTGAATCGAAAACTGATAATTCAGGAATTTGTAAAGCTTCGCTGTCTTTACGACGCGCAGGCAAATAACCACCCAACGCTTCGCGACGCGCTTTCATATATTTCAATTCAGGCGAATTTTCACTTGGACGATAGAACGGCACTTCTTCAAGTTGCTCATCGCTAAATGGCAAGTTGAAGCGGTCACGTACATATTTTAAAGAATCCAACTGCATTTTTTTGATTTGGTGGGTTTTGTTCACCGCTTCAATTTCATCAGACAAACCATAACCTTTGACAGTTTTGGCTAAAATGACCGTTGGCTGACCTTTGGCCTTACATGCTTCAGCATACGCCGCAAATACTTTGTACGGATCGTGACCACCACGGTTCAGGTTATCAATATCTTCATCGCTTAAATCTTTGACCAATTCTTTGGCTTCAGGATATTTACCAAAGAATTTCTCACGAGCGTATGCACCACCTTTCACTTGCAAGCGCTGATAATCACCATCCACCGCTTCTTCCATAATGGCTCTTAATGCACCTGTGTCGTCTTTGTCTAATAAAGCATCCCAATGACGCCCCCAGACCACTTTAATCACGCGCCAACCTGCGCCACGGAATAACGACTCAAGTTCTTGAATGATTTTACCGTTACCGCGTACAGGGCCATCTAAACGCTGTAAGTTACAGTTCACCACCCAAATCAGGTTATCTAGCTTTTCACGACCTGCCAGTGAAATTGCACCCAAACTTTCTGGCTCATCCATTTCACCATCGCCTAGATATGCCCAGACTTTACGGTCTTCTTCTTTAATCAAACCGCGGTTCATTAAATATTTTTGAATATGTGCCTGATAAATTGACATGATTGGACCCAGACCCATCGATACCGTTGGGAACTGCCAATAGTCAGGCATTAAATAAGGATGTGGATAGCTAGGTAAACCGTTACCGCCCACTTCACGGCGGAAATTATTTAATTGATCTTCGGTTAAACGCCCTTCTAAAAATGAACGGGCATAAATACCGGGTGCACAGTGACCTTGGTAGTAGATCATATCACCGCCAAAATGATCACTATTGGCACGGAAGAAATGGTTAAAACCAACATCATATAATGTGGCTGAAGATGCGAAACTTGCAAGGTGACCACCTAAATCATCACCTGTTTTATTGGCACGCAATACCATTGCCAACGCATTCCAGCGAATCAGGGCGCGAATACGACGCTCCATATCCTGATCGCCCGGCATGGCAGGTTGTTCTTCCACTGAAATGGTATTGAGGTAAGGAGTATTTAATCGCTGAATGGGTACATGCTTTGCAATTGCACGTTGGTACAGTTTTTCGAGTAAAAATGCTGCCCGTTCAGTACCCATATGTTGTAACACAGCATCAAAGGCGTCTTGCCATTCTTGGGTTTCTTGTGAGTCCGTATCACCGTAAAACGCCATAATTCACTATTCCTAAGCCTAATCGTATGCTTTATATGTATCATAATTTAGACTTTAGTAGATATGGCTAATCTTAAATGCATATCCTGCATACTATTTAGAAAATAAATAGTGATTGACACATTCTTACAGCAAATAACAAAAAACCGCCAATTTAGGCGGTTTTTTATACAATAAAGCAGATACTGCGTGTTATTATTTTTTTAGGTGATAAGTTGATGTCTGAAATGTCTCACTAGATTTTGCTAAAAGCTAAAACGTGAGTATAAAGAAAAGCGACCTTTGCCGCTTTAATTTCATGTTTTAATTTGTAGTTCGCGTGTAGTTTACAGTGAGTGTGGCTAGAGCATGAATTTCTAGCCAAAACATTACGGCAACATTGCTAAATAGGTAGAAGGGTTCTTACGTTGACCATCTTTCACTACTTCATAATGTAAGTGAGGACCTGTACAACGACCTGTACAACCCACGTTGGCAATATGTTCACCTGCATCTACACGGTCACCCACACGTGCAATTAAACGTGAAGCGTGTGCGTAGCGCGTGATATAACCATTACCGTGGTTAATTTCTACATATTGACCATAACCTGTGCCCCAGCCTGACTTGGTCACAATACCTGGGCCAGTCGCATAAATTGGAGTACCGCTTGGTGCAGCAAGGTCTAAGCCTGAATGGTTTTCAGCACGACCACTCATGACACGACCGCCATAGTTCGAGCTAATACGTGCATTTGGTAATGGATGTGACACTAACCAAGCATAAGGATTTGAAGAAGCAAAACGGGTGCTGGTATTGGTACCGTATTTTTTTGCTAAAGACGCATTGTTTAATTCTGTAGTCTTTTCACGAAGCTTAACGGTCATCTGCGTTTGTGCAGGAACATCAATGTCTTGTGTTTCTGTATAAGAACCTTGTGACAAGGTGCGGGTTAATTGCTCAATACGATCAGTCGATGAATTTTGGGAATCTAACTCAACTAAATCAGCAAATGCGACAGATGCTGCCGAAGCTGCCAGTGAAAACGCTAATAAAATACGGCGCGAATGCATAAAAAAACCTCTTAACTGTTCTTACTTGAAGTTCCTTGTGATCTCTTCCTTGATATCTACTGAAAGGAGCGCATAAGATTAGGGCATAAACATGAAGGAATGATGTATGTCCGAACCTGTGAATCTCTTTCAACAAACAAGAAAACACATAAAAACAGGAAACCTAACGTTTCTCTCAACCCAAGTTGCTGCATGGCAGAAACTTGGCAAACTTATTCAACCTTTACTGCCGCAACCAGAGCAATGGCAGGTGGTTTGTTATCAACAAGGTGTCTTAACCATTACTGGAACGAATCAAGCGATGGTCAGTCAACTTGCTTATTTGCAAAAGCAATACATTACTCAACTGTCACAACTGCATGAACTGAAAGACATACAAAAAATTCAAGTTCGTTTAAGAGTTGAATCTCAAACGCCCCCAAAAAGCGAAAAGCCTTTAAGAACACTTAGTCCAGAAACTCAAGATATGTTACGAGGTGCTGCTGACTTTGTGAGCGACCCTAAGCTTAGCCAAGCTTTGTTACGTTTGGCAAGCAATAAAAAATAATTGTTTGCAGAAAACACCAAAAACTCGTGCTCAAATTTGTGATGAAATTCACATATTATTGTTGTTACATTATAACGTAGTAAGAAAAGACAATGACTTATGTCACATGCACAAAAGTGATCGGGCAAGAATTTATGTCATCAAATGTTACAATTTCATAACTGCTTGGATCGCTCTGAACATTGCGTAATAACTGATTATTTAAGGCATGTCCTGATTTATAACCATCAAACTTGGCAATAATTTGATGTCCAAGCAAGTACAAATCCCCCACAGCATCTAAAATTTTATGCCGTACAAACTCGTCCGAGAAGCGCAAACCTTCTTCATTGACCACGCCTGTATCATCTACCCCAATGGCATTATCTAAACTCGCACCCAAAGCCAAATTATTGGCTTTTAAATAGTCCAAATCTTTCATAAAGCCAAAAGTACGTGCGCCACTGACTTCATAGACAAAGGTTTCTGTAGAAAAATCGATGGTGGCAGACTGATATTCTTTTTTAAAGGCAGGATGATCAAAGTCGATGGTGAAATTGAGCTGAAAACCTTCATGCGGACTGAACACCGCACGTTTATCGTCAATTAAAGCTTCTACAGGTTTTAAAATTTTGATGAACTTTTTCGCAGCATCCTGTTCTTTTAAACCACCCTGCATCAACAAATAAATAAAAGGCCCTGCACTGCCGTCCATAATGGGCACTTCAGAGGCAGACACTTCAATAATCAAGTTATCAATGCCCAACCCTGCAATTGCACTCATAACATGCTCAATAGTGCCAACTTTGGCATTATCCTGAACCAAATTCGAGCACATAAATGCTTCTTGAATCAGCATGGCATCGGCTGGAATATCGACAGGCGGATTTAAATCGATACGACGAAACACAATTCCCCCATCGGCATGATGCGGCACAAAGTTGATCAATACTTTTTGACCACTGTGCAGACCAATACCGCTCGCCTTGACGACACGTTGTAGGGTACGTTGTTTCAGCATGTTCTCAATTCATCTAAATTTTAAAACCGCTATACGTTAGCATATTTAGCCATTGATAAAAAACAAAAAAGGCAGTTTAAAACTGCCTTTTCCCGATCACACAATGAAATTGAGGATCTTGGCTTATTTACGCTGCTGATTTTTCAAATAGTCTTGAATACTCATTGGCGTTGGACGCGCAGAGCCTGATGTTGTTGTCGCACTAATTGCAGGCGCAGTTTCTGCCTGCTGACGCTGAATTGCAGGCACATCATCTTCTTCTACTGCCGCTGTTGGTGCTGCAGAAGTGGTTTGTGTCACGGTGCGTTTTGCAGGCTCTGGTGTATCGCCTGTGTTACGCGCTAAACCAGTAGCAATAACAGTCACGCTAATTTCGTCACGCGCTTCAGGATCAAATACCGTACCGTAGAATACTTGGGTTTGTTCGGTATCTGAAAGTTGATGAATCACGTCCATGATCTCTTCGATTTCACCGAAGGTCACATCATCACCACCCGTTACGTTAATCAACAAGCCTTTGGCATTGGCAATGGTTACGCTATCGAGCAATGGGCTACGAATCGCTTGTTCAGCCGCTTGACGCGCACGGTTTTCACCACGACCTGAACCAACACCCATCATCGCATAACCGCGCGTACTCATCGCAGTTTTCAAGTCAGCAAAGTCTAGGTTGATGTGACCTGGACGTACCACCAAATCAAAAATACTGCGTACACCGTTCAACAAAACGTCATCGGCTTTTTTATACGCATCTTTCATTGAAATGTCGCGGTAAACTTTCATTAAACGCTGGTTTGGAATAATGATTAAAGAGTCTACATGCTGTTCTAATGCCGCAATCCCTTTTTCCGCAGAAAGTAAGCGACGCTTACCCTCAAAGTTAAATGGCGTAGTCACCACACCAACAGTCAAAATGCCCATTTCTTTGGCAATTTCAGCCACAACTGGCGCAGCACCTGTACCTGTACCACCGCCCATCCCTGCAGTCACAAACACCATGTCTGTGCCTTCAAGTTGCTGACAGATCAGCTCGCGGCTTTCTTCCGCTGCAGTTTGACCCACTTGAGGATCACCGCCCGCGCCTAAACCACGTGTGCTTTGCTCACCTAGCTGGATTTTGAATTGCGAATTCATGCGATCCAATGCTTGTTTGTCCGTATTGGCACAAACAAATTTTACACCCTGAATATCCGACTCAAGCATGTGCTGCACAGCGTTACCACCTGCACCACCCACACCAAACACAGTGAAACGGGCTTGACCGTTGCTATCGGTTTGATCATCTATAAATTCAAATGAGGCCATGACCTTTAGATTTCCTAATACGTTATTGGCAGTCACTTAAGCCCGTATACTGCCTTGATCTTCATAAAAATTATTTTTAAGAATGCTGTTCAACTTCTGGCTTGTCAAGTACCAGTGATGATCCGTACAACTTCCTAACAATATTCCCAAAAAACTCAACTAAAAAATAGATTTTAACTTTTCGTTCAAGCCAGACCATGCCCGTCCGACACGCCCCCAAACCGATAAGGTTTCAGGGTCTTCATGTTCTACAATCGTGTCTTGAGTATAGTTTTGACTATAAAGCAATAAGCCTGAAGCTGTTGCATATTGTGAACGGCGTAAGGCGGCCTGATGCGGTTCATCGGCATAAACTTGTGAAGGATGATTCCCCAAGTGTGCCGAAACACCCAACATACGACGTACCAAGCTGATCATGCCTTCAATTTGTGAGGCATCACCCGCCAAAACCACACCATGATATAAACCATGAATGGCACCGCTCTTTTCGAGTTCCTGACGAATTTGTGCAAAAATTTCTTCATAACGCGCAATAATAATTTCCGCCAGTTCAATACGGCTAATGGTTTGCGGCCCATCAATGCCCTGAATCTGAATCATGTGATCAGGTTTGACCACTTTCATATCTACACAGCCATACAATAGCTTAATCCGTTCAGCTTCTTCAGTTGTGGTTTGTAACACCGCTGCAATATCGCGGGTGACATGCTCACCACCACGCTGCAAAGTGTGTGCCAAGGCCAAACGTCCATCTAAATAAACTGCAATACTGGTCGTACCTGCGCCAATATCTACCAGACACACACCGTATTCTTTTTCATCTTTAAGCAGACTGGCTTCTGCAGTGGCTAAATTTGACACCACCATTTTTTCGACACCAATATTGGCACCTTTTAAAGCACGGTCTAAATTCTGCATGGTGCTAATAGGCAACATCATCAATTGATAATGCCCCGTCATGCTATGTGCTGACATACGAATTGGGTTTTGTACCCATTCACCCGAATCATCTAAATCGAAACCGAGTGGTACTGCACTCACCAAATAATGGTCTGAGGTGAGGTGACTGGCTTTGGCCAAGTCCAAGGCGCGTACCACTTCACTGGTGGTAATGGTGTGATCACTACTTTCAATAGGTGTGCGACCTGAAGCATAAAAGCTTTTTAGCTCTGCACTAGGAATAGAAATCCATGCCGAATGCACACGGCATTCCGCCATATCTTCCGCTTCTTGCACGGCATTTTTAATTGCAGTAATCACTTTATCGAGACTGACAATTTTTCCTTTACTCATGCCTCGATTACGTGCGGTGGCCATACCAATGACTTGGATATTGTCTGGCGCATGGACCTTAGCAATCAAAACTGAAACTTTGTGCGTCCCAATGTCAATCGCAACAACCGAGGGAACAGCTTCACTCATTTATTCACTACCATTACCAGTATGTTTAATTTATGGCTTAATGCCTCTATTTTTTTAAAGCCCAATATTATGGCTTTGCTCTTATTCCCTCTGCAATGCTTGTGTCATCAATCGTTACAACAAAGTGACCATTTGCAATTTTTGGCGGAATTGAGTTTTTCCATTGAATGGCTAAACCATTGCGATAACGCAAATCGATGGCGGATATTTTAGACCATACAGGTTTCAAATCACTTTGTGCAAGATGCCCCAAGCGCTGCAGCTTACTCATGGTTTGATCTTTATCTACAATAACACGTAGACCTGAATCAAACTGCATAAACCACGTCATACGTTCTGTTAAATATAGTTCTTTTAAACGATCGTTGACGGGTAAGAATAATTGGTTAATTTCATTATAACGACGCATCATCATTTTAGATTGATGCGTTGGCCCGTGTAATAACGGTAAATGTTGATTATTTTGTGGCGTGACCTCGGTAAAGACTTCACCGCTGTCACTGAGCAAACGACCTGTCCCCCAACGTGCAATTGGATGACGCGGCATAACCCGCACACGAATAGCATTCGGCCACGCACGTGAAACCACCACTCGATCTACCCAAGACAACTCCAAAGCGGTATCGCGGATTTGCTCTAGGTCAGAGGTGAAATAGTTCTTGGTCATTACAGGGTTCACATGCGTCATCACTTGGCGGTGTTCCGCATCTGAACGTGTACCCACTACATCTAGCTTGGCAATTTGTGCATCGGTCATGACTTTGTATAGCCCGTACGCACCCACTGCCAACACGAGCACCGCAACGCACAGCATTACCCAACCGCCAAAATGAATCAGCTTTTCTTTGGCTGTTGGCGGTTTGTCATGAATCGAGGTAATCGCTGCCCGTTTACGGCGCAAGGATGCAGGAAGTTGAGCCATATTTAGTGTGCTTCACCTGTAAGGGTTTGTGCCAAAATTGCCACACACAGCTCATCAAAACTATAGCCGACTGCATTTGCCGCTTTCGGAACTAAAGAGTGGCTGGTCATTCCCGGCACGGTATTCACTTCCAATAGCCAGAAATTGCCGTTCTCATCTTGCATGGCATCAATACGACCCCAGCCACTTGCACCCACGGCTTGGAAGGCACGTAATGCCAAAGCCTGTAACTGTTGCTCTTCGGCAGTGCTTAAACCACACGGAATACCGTATTGCACATCATTACGTTGATATTTGGCTTCATAATCATAGAACGCCACATCTTTCGGTGGTTCTAAACGAATAATCGGTAAAGCCTGACCATTTAACAGCACGATGGTAAATTCACGTCCTGTAATCCATTTTTCAGCCATAACAATAGCGTCATGTGCAGTTGCTTTCGCTACAGCATCGGCAAAGTCTTCTACTTTTTCGACTTTGCTCATGCCAATACTTGAACCTTCATGTACAGGCTTGATGATGAGTGGTAAACCCAATTCGGCAACCACGTCTTCAATATTGGAATCTTTGCTAACAATACGATATGGCGCAGTTGGCAAGTCAGAACCTTGCCAAATTTGCTTGGTCTTCACTTTGTCCATGCCAATGGCTGAACCTTGCACGCCCGTACCCGTGTATGGAATATTCAACCATTCCAAAACACCTTGAATTTGACCATCTTCACCACCGCGCCCGTGTAACACAATAAAGGCACGATCATAATTGACCAATTCGGTCACGCTACGTGTTTGTGGATCAAATGCTTCTGCATTGACCCCAGAACGTAGCAGTGCTTCGAGTACTGCTTGACCGCTGTCTAGAGAAACCTCACGCTCAGCAGATTTTCCACCCAATAACACGGCAACTTTGCCGAACTTTGAAGCATTTGACACGTTTATATCCTTAAACTTTAAACTGGTCGATCAAATTCAAACATCACAGGTTGTGATTATTTTAAATATAAATGGTTTTGTGCAAGCTCGATTGAAATCGCCCCCACATTACCTGCACCTTGGGTCAATAACAAGTCATTGGCCTGTAACACTTGTTTCACAATATTCGGTAGGTTGCCGTCATTTGGATCGACCAAAATTGGCTCAACCTGACCACGCAAACGAATACTGCGTGCCAAAGTACGGCTATCTGCGCCAACAATTGGTTTTTCACCCGCAGGATAAACATCGAGCAATAACAATTGATCGACTTGTGACAACACTTCCACAAAGTCATCAAAACAGTCACGGGTGCGACTAAAACGGTGTGGTTGGAACAACATCACCAAACGGCGATCAGGATGACTTTGACGCGCAGCTTTAATGGTGGCTTCCACTTCTTTCGGGTGATGTCCGTAGTCATCTACCAATTTCACATTGCCGTCTGCTACCTCAAACTCACCTTGTACTTGGAAACGACGACCGACACCGCTAAAGCCTTCTAAAGCACGGCAAATTGCACCATCAGAAACGCCTTCATCGGTGGCAATTCCAATTGCAGCCAAGGCATTCAATACGTTATGCAGCCCCGGTTGATTCACCGTCACGCGTAACGGTTCGCGGTCTTTACGCAGTACAGTAAAGTGTGTGCGCATACCGTCTTGATCGACATCAATGGCACGAATATCGTTGTCTTCATTAAAACCATAGGTCAATACAGGGCGCCCGATACGCGGCATGATTTCACGAATATTGGCATCATCACCACACACCACAGCCAAACCGTAGAATGGCAGTTTGTGCAAAAATTGAATAAAGGTATCTTTTAAGGTATCGAAACTACCACCATAGGTGTCCATGTGGTCGGCATCAATATTGGTCACCACAGCCGCCATTGGCTCTAGGAATAAGAACGATGCATCAGATTCATCGGCTTCTGCCACGATATAACGGCTCGCACCCAATGCTGCATTGACCCCAGTACGGTTTAGCAAACCACCAATCACATAGGTTGGATCCATGTTTTCTTCGGCCAACATACAGGTGATTAAACTGGTAGTGGTGGTTTTACCATGTGTACCCGCGACTGCAATACCATGACGGTAACGCATCAACTCGCCCAGCATTTCAGCACGACGCACCACAGGAATACGGGTGTCAATTGCTGTTTTAATTTCTGGGTTTTCTGGGTCAATTGCAGTAGACACCACCAACACATTGGCGCCTTTAATATTCTCTGCCGCATGCCCAATATAAACCTTGATGCCGTTTTCTTCTAATTGCGCTGTGGTTTTTGAGGCTTTGATGTCTGAACCCGATACTTTATAGCCCTGGTTTTTCAAGACTTCGGCAATACCACACATCCCCGCGCCACCAATACCCACAAAATGAATGTGTTTGATACGGCGCATTTCAGGCACTTTGATTAATTTTTTCGCTTGATCAGCGGGTGTAGATGGAGACATATTTTACTCGAACAATGCTTGAATAAGACGAACCACGTGCTGAGTTGCATCTGGCTGTGCCTGCTGACGGGCTTTGACCGCCATTTCAGACAACAATTGACGATTCATTAACGGGGTTAATAATGTTGTTAAACTTTCGGGAGTCATACTGGCTTGCGGACAGATTTTTGCTGCACCCAAATCGGCTAAAAATTTGGCATTGGCAGTTTGGTGATCATCCACCGCACTAGGCAATGGTACAAATACTGCTGCAACACCTGCAGTCGCGACCTCGGTTACCGTGAGTGCGCCCGCACGACAAATAATTAAATCGGCATCACTATAGGCTTTGGCCATATCTTCAATAAAAGGCTGTACCTCAACCTGTAAATGGTCAGGCTTGTGTGCATAACGTGCCTGCGTCGCTTCGGCATGGTTTTGCCCACATTGATGATAAACATCTAAAGCGACATTTAGTTGCTTTAACGCTTCAGGTACACATTCATTTAAGGCTTGTGCACCTAGTGAACCACCCACAATTAAAATACGAATTGGCAAGCCTGCTTTTTCACGTTCCTGATAGCGCCATGCAGGGCTTAAGGTCGCAGTGATTTCTTCACGAACAGGGTTGCCTGTGGTGACAATTTTGTCACTGTTTGGAAAGGTATTTGGGAAAGCCTGACACACGGTTTTTGCCACACGTGACAATTGAGTGTTGGTAAAACCCGCGACTGCATTTTGCTCGTGAATCAGCACAGGGATACCCAAAGCACGTGCTGCCAAGCCACCCGGCCCTGCCACATAACCACCAAAACCTGCAACAGCATCAACTTTTAATTGCTTCATGTAACGCACAGCACTGAGCGTTGCGCCTAAAATTTTAAATGGTGCAGCCAGTTTACGGATCAAACCGTTGCCACGTACACCTTGAATATTAATTTGGTAAATTGGGATATTATGATTTTTAAGCAGACGATTTTCCATGCCCGTTGGGGTCGCCAACCATGACACTTGAATCCCTTGTTGCTGTAATTGTTTTGCGACGGCCAAAGCGGGAAAAACATGTCCACCTGTACCTGCGGCCATCATCATGACATGTTTAGGCTGTTGTTGCTGTGCGTCAGTCACGGTTTAATTCTTCAACTCAAAATAAGGCAAATAAAAATCTTGTATAAGCTATCAATTGTAATCACAAACGCATGGGCTTGAAAGGTTATTTACTTTTTTTCACCAAGTGCTTGATTGTTTTTTTCTACAGATTTTCAAGTTTAAACTAGTTTTATTATTAATCTACGGAAAATGTTAAGTTTTATTCAATTTTACCTGCTTTGATTGATCTATTTTGCAAAGTGTTTAAGTTGTTTTTTGTATCCACGTCTCTAAAAACAAGGCCGCTTTCAAATAGAAAACGGCTTTTGTATTGATACAGTGAGCATAAAGCCCAAACTTAGTTGGGACGACCTGCTTCAAGTACGGTAAATAAATCATCGGCAATGGATGTACCAAACTGTGCATCAATTTCACGAATACACGTTGGACTGGTCACGTTGATTTCAGTGACATAGTTGCCAATCACATCTAATCCGACAAAAACCAAGCCTTTTTCACGTAAAAATGGCCCGACTTTGGCGGCAATGGCTTTGTCATTTTCAGTCAATGGACGTGCTTCGCCTAAACCACCTGCAGCTAAGTTGCCACGCACTTCGCCATTTTGTGGAATTCGTGCCAAACAATAAGGCACAGGCTCACCATTAACCATGAGGATGCGTTTATCACCCTCTACAATTTCTGGAATATAGCGCTGCGCCATGATTGGCTGAGTGCCGTTGTTGGTCAGAATTTCAATGGTTGAGCCAATATTGACCCCATCTTGGTACAAACGGAAAATTCCCATGCCGCCCATGCCATCGAGCGGTTTAACGATTACATCACCATGTTGCTGAATAAATTCACGAATCAGGCTTTGTTGTGAAGTGACCAATGTCGGAACTTGTAGTTCTGGGAATTGAGTCGCAAACAGCTTTTCATTACAGTCACGCAGGCTTTGCGGCTTGTTGATGATCCATGCGCCTTCGCGTTCAGCTTGCTCTAAAATATATGTGGTATAAACGAAATTCATGTCAAAAGGCGGGTCTTTACGCATGAGAATGACATCGTAATCGGCTAAGGATTCTTTGTGTTTTTCGCCCAATTCGTAATAATGGTTATAGTCTTCAAAGACTTTAAGCGGAGCAATCAGACCAAATGCCTTGCCCTGATCAATATATAAGTCTTGCTGTAATGCATAGCCCAAGGTATGCCCACGACGTGACGCAGCCCATAGCATTGCCATGGTGGAATCTTTTTTGAGATTGACTGTTTCAATAGGGTCCATCACCACAAGTACGCGCATATTTCGGTGCTCTTTTGAAGAATTGAATAAGCAAAAGTATAGCGGAGTTTGGCTTTGGTTTTGCTGCAATTTTCGTAACGCTTTATCCACGATCATCATGCACTTAGGAGTATGCGATGCAACAAGCGATTATTGATTTTCATTTAGATGAAGAAAATGATTGGGTCGCAGATTTGGCCTGCGGTCATGGGCAGCATGTGCGGCATAATCCACCGTGGCAAAACCGCCCGTGGGTAATCACAGAGCAAGGGCGCAAGGAAAAGTTGGGGGTGATGCTGGAGTGTAAGAAGTGTGAGGAGGAGACTGAGTGAATACGCTTAGGGAGACTGTAAATAAAACTGTGTAAACGCTTAAACTATCCCTCAACGCTGTTGGGGGCAACACAGGTGTTTACCATGAAAGATGAAGCAATGCTGGCATTGGCAAAAGAATTTGCCAAGAACTTAAAAACAGAAGCTGACCTGAATAATTTCAGTAAAGCTCTAAAGAAACTCACCGTTGAAACTGCACTCAATGCTGAACTGACTGAACATTTAGGCTATGAGAAGAATAGTCCTCGTATAGGCAAAAATACACGTAATGGCTATACAACCAAACGGCTATTTACTGATGATGGTGAATTTGAACTAGACACGCCTAGAGATCGTGATGGCACTTTTGAGCCCCAGCTGATTAAGAAGAGTCAAACCCGTATCACACAAATGGATAGCCAAATCCTATCCCTATACGCCAAAGGCATGACGACACGAGATATTGTTGCTACATTCAAGGAAATGTACGATGCGGACGTCTCCCCAACGCTTATTTCCAAAGTGACGGATGCAGTTAAAGAACAAGTAATAGAATGGCAAAATCGACCATTGGATGCCCTTTATCCTATTGTCTATATGGATTGTATCGTCGTGAAAGTGCGTCAAGATAGTACGATTATTAACAAAGCGGTGTATCTAGCATTAGGTGTCAATACAGACGGACAGAAAGACTTATTAGGTATGTGGATGTCAGAAAACGAAGGTTCTAAATTTTGGCTCTCAGTCCTTACAGAACTGAAAAATCGTGGTTTAAAGGATATTCTGATTGCCTGCGTAGATGGACTGAAAGGCTTTCCTGATGCGATCAATACAATTTACCCTGATACGCATATTCAGTTGTGTATCATCCACATGGTACGCAACAATCTTAAATATGTGAGTTGGAAAGACTACAAAGCTGTCACAGCCGATTTAAAAAAGATATATCAAGCTGTTACAGAAGACGCAGCCTTACAGGCTTTAGATGAATTTGGACAAAAATGGGATGAGAAGTATCCTCAAATCAGCAAGTCATGGCTTGCCAACTGGTCGAATCTAAACACGTTCTTCGCTTACTCTATGGATATTCGCAAAGCGATTTACACGACGAATGCGATTGAATCATTGAACAGCGTTATCCGCCATGCAACCAAGAAAAAAAATCTTCCCAACTGATGATTCCGTGAAAAAGGTGGTATATTTAGCAATTATGGCAGCAAGCAAAAAATGGACGATGCCTATTCAGAATTGGAAAGCTGCTATGAATCGCTTTAGTATCATGTTTGAAGAGCGTGTAACCAAGTATTTTTAAAACTGTATTTACACAGAATTATTTATCCCCTCCGCTTAGATACTCAGTGTTATTCATACCCCAAATGTCTCCTTTTAAGTCGTGCGTGTATAGCATTCTTCGCTGCCATTAAAGGGCGATCTGGTCTCATCCATGGAACTCGAGAACTTGTGGTGCATTGCACTATGTTGTCGTGTATGACGTTAAAGATTCTGTTCGTATTTTAAGAATTTTGCATACATCACAACAGTAGGGTTAGGTTGATGTATTTACGCACTCCTGAAAACCAATACAACAAAGATCACTGGTAACTAGCGATCTGTTCAATCGCCAACTCATAAGAACTTTCAAACTGATATTTCAGCGTTTTATCTTGAGTAGAATGAATAAAATCTTCCATTTTTTGTCTATATTCTTCATGTCCTGCCTTATACATCGCGAGTAAGTACCCCCACTCACCATATAAATATTCAGAGTCATTTTTAGGAGTGACTTTCAATGTCTTTTCCAGCAATGACGCTACTTGGGCATAACATTTTTCATATTCATTTTTAGGCTTTTTAGCGTAATAGCTCAACTCACATTGAGTCAGTAAACGTGCTTCGCTAAACCTAGTTTTTAACATTTTACTATTTAAATCATAAGCTTCTTTATACATGGCTGTGGCTAAGTAAATCTGCATTTGCAACTTTTCTCGCTCGGAATCATTCTTAATTTTGCTTATTTCAGACAAACTATCTTTCATTACCTTATTCGCATGTTCTCTTTCCCTAAAATTCAAATTATGAATCGTATCTTTATATTTTTTTATAATAGATTGATCTTCTGCAGAAAGACTCTGGGCAGCTTCACTATCTTGAGTGAGTTCAACTTCACCATGATGTGTATTATGTCCATTAGATGAGCAGGCAGTGCTTCCGAATATCAAGAAGGCTGTTAAAAAAATAAGAAAATTCTTCATCTAACTTCCCTTGCTGCGGAATTTAAAGTAAAGCTGTGGGTTGTAAAACTGGGTATCGGGGTAACAACTCCACCGCTAAACGTCAATACATATCCAAGATCTAATTCAACCCTCAATAGGAGTAAATCAGGCTCAGGCAAGGTAATGTTACAGAAACCTACTGGTTCTTTTCCTCGCTCAATACTCCAAACCCCACCATCAGACTTCAATTCTTGTATTTTTAATAATTCAGATTTTCTATTTTTTTCTTTATAGAGTCTTAGAGTTGCATAAGGAGTGATTTTATTTGCATCATGTTTTACAACTGGCGGGTGATATGAAACTGTTATAAACAGATTCTTTTTCTTTAAAATAGATGTAACGATAAAATCACATGCTCCTGAAACTATTTGTAAAACACTCCCAAATAGCCCTTTTTTATCTTCATCGTATGGAGGAATTCCTGTTTTAAATTTTACATAATCGGTTTTATTAAACTCAATATAATAGTTCTCATACTTCCTCTTATTTGTAAAACTATTTATTAAATTCTGTTGAGCACTTATAGGCAGAGTTTGCTCAGTTTGAGGATTAGAAACTATATGATAATTAGCATTACTCCCACCAACAACATGCGACTGTTGCGGCTGAATAATAGCACCGCATGTTAATTTATCCCCGACATAAGCAACTGGCTTACCATCAAAGATAATATGGTCATGGCTTTTAATCACTGAA